>JANQOC010000430.1 GCA_028279265.1 Hyphomicrobiales bacterium | reverse complement strand
TTCCTTGCTCAGCTGGTGGAGGGAGTTGGATTCGAACCAACGTAGGCATAGCCAACGGGTTTACAGCCCGTCCCCTTTAACCACTCGGGCACCCCTCCTTTTGCTAAAATTGGATAGACCCATACGACAACACCCCGCCGTCACCGGCAGGGGGTGAGACTCAGTTTATGGTGCCCCAAATGACAGATGTCAACCACAAATCAGCGCCATCGGAAAAAACTCGACAAAATTGCCGATATAATTGGACTCAAAGAGAAAACTATCACAGTTTTCTCGCATCTGGATCACAAATAGGCATTAGCTGAGGTTGCGTCAACGAAGTCAGATTTCAAGCGCTTCAACCGACCTGATTTCGTCAAGGCACCTCACCTGAACATTCTCAAACTCCTTACCATAACGAAGCAATCCGCAATGAATCACAGAAAGTCCCGCAGCGGCAAAAAATCCACCGGGTTCAGTAAAAGATCATCCCCCTCCCCGCGACATAAATTTGATACGATTCTGTTTGGAAAACACACTATATTTCAAGCCCTTAAGAACCAGCAGCGTCAATTTCATCAATTATTTCTGACCCGCAATCTCAGAGATGAGCTGGCGACTGAAATCGAAGCGCGGAACCTGACACCCCAAGTTTTGAACCGAGAAGACTTAAATGCACTTTTTGACCAGCCCGTGGTACATCAGGGCATTGTCGCCGATGTCGCTCCGTTGCCGATGATGGATCTTGACGAATTGGATGGACAAACGCCCGTCCTTCTCCTGGATCAGGTCACCGACCCTCATAATGTGGGCGCTATACTCCGCTCGGCTTCCGTATTTGGAGCCGGCGCTTTGGTAATGACACGAAGAAACAGCCCGCAACTCGGCGGAGTCCTGGCAAAATCCGCAAGTGGCGCACTCGAACATGTTCCGGTTATCCTCGTCCCCAATCTCGGCCGTGCTCTCGATCAACTCGGTCATATGGGGTACTGGCGCATCGGTCTCGACGGGGCCGGCGAACAGAAAATCGAAGACTCCGTCTCCGTATCGAAGTTGGCGATTGTTTTAGGAGCAGAAGGCAAGGGACTGAGGCGCCTGACCCGGGAGCATTGCGACAGCCTTTGTGCCATCTCCACTTCCGGCAATTTATCCAGCCTGAATGTCTCCAATGCCGCGGCAGTTGCCTTGCACGTGATCCAGCAATCTGCCGATGTCTGCCAATAATCCTGTTCTTTTTGATCCGGGGCCGCCGGGAACTTAATCCAATGGTCCAGGAGACACGTTTTTTTGGAACAAGAGGTCTAGGGCCATGAGGCCTTGAACATTGGAGTTTTGGAAAACACAGACCTCGGACAAAGTGATAAGAAATCTGTTTTGCTGAAAATTGGAGACGTGCACCCGAAATCCCTGTTTCGAAGGACAATTGTTGTCCCGATGAATAATTTGGGCGCACGTCCCGCCGCTTCCCCGCTCCAATCTGCGTTGACGCTTTCGATATCAGCAATTTAGAATTCGATCCGGATATCAGCGCGTTAACGCATTTGATCTCTTGGCAATGGTCTCTTCAAAAGAGCCCTCTAGTAGCAATGCCGCGGTCGCCAGCATACCCGGCGCTTGGCACATCTTTCATAGCCCCGGCGATTGATCCAGCAGCGCCATTTCCGTTTACAGCGAAGCTTTCCCCGGTGACAAACACGGTGATGGTGATAACGATGATGCCGATGTTTGTGCGCCAACAGGCCGAGCGCAACTGTACCAGCTATAATTCCGAGAACGGCACGCTCCCGATGCCCGGCATTAACCGGCTGAACCGTCGTTACCGTAACACTCGCGATCATTGCCAGTGCCAAAACCATATGGAAGTATTTTTTCATTTTAAACCTCGAATACTTAGCGTCGCCGAATGCGATCAAACATTCGGCTTTCGCTTGAGCTTCAAATCACCCCGTCATCCTCCAGACATCGCTGGAAAACCTGCGGGTTGTTTCGCTCTCACCCTCGTATCTTGGTAATTTCATGTCCCAAAAAATGTAGGTAAACTCTAAATTTTGAAACATGAATGTAAGATGAACGCGTTCTCGTATTGGCGATGGCGCGCGCCTAAACCTGTCCAAAAGCAACGAGACAAAAGAAATTAACTTTAGGCGGTTTTAACCGAAATTACCGATCACCTGGGCCTGTCAGATATGATAGGATCTTGCGCAACTTCCTGAGACGGATCAAATTTCTCCCCGGCAGTTGCATCGTAAACGGCGAAGGTTCGTTCTCATGCTCATGCAGAAATATCCGATGGTCAACGATTTAATCCCGGTTGCACGGCGACGGATTCCCAAATTCGCGTTCGACTACCTGGATGGAGGCGCCGGCAGGGAAACCTTGCTGACCCGCAACGAAGCCATCTTTGATGATGTCCAGTTGACTCCACGTTATTTGCGGGACGTATCGTCGGTGAAGTTGAGCAAATCTCTTTTGGGGCAGGACTATGACCTGCCCTTTGGCGTCGCCCCTGTCGGTCTTGCGGGAATTATCTGGCCGGGTGCAGAAAAACATATGGCTCAGGCCGCACGCAAAGCCGGAATACCCTTTACCCTGAGCACCGTTGCGACCTTCAGCCTCGAAGAAATCGCCCGCTATGTTGGCCCGCGAGGATGGTTTCAACTTTACACGCCCCATGACGACCACATGAAACTAGACCTCATCCGTCGCGCCCGCGAGGCCGAGTTTGAAGTCCTGGTTGTCACCGTTGACGTGCCGGGTCCGGCGCGCCGGGAACGGACATTGCGCTCCGGATTGACATTGCCGCCGCGCATAACTCTTTACAACGTTCTCAACACAGCCTTCTGCCCGGCCTATGTCCTATCGCTTCTCTCCGAAGGCATGCCCCAGTTCCAGAATTTGCTTCCCTATCTAAAAGACCAAACCGGAATGGAGAATGTTTCCACGTTCATCGGCAAGCAACTGGGCCGTCAGCTGAGTAATGACGATTTTTCTGAAATTCGTGATCTCTGGCCCGGTAAGTTAATTGTCAAAGGCTTGTTGCACCCGGAGGATGTCGAAAATGTCGTCAATCTCGGTGCCGACGGTGTCCTGATATCCAACCATGGCGGGCGGCAGAGCGACTCGAGCCCGACCAGCCTGCAGATGCTTCCGGCAATTCGCCGGCAAATCGGCCGTCGGGCGGCGATCCTCATTGATAGCGGTATCCGCAGCGGCCTGGACGTGGTCCGGGCCCTTGCCAGCGGTGCCGATTTCGTCATGCTGGGCCGGGCGTTTTACTATGGTGTCGCGGCCCTGGGCGCCCGCGGGCCCAATCATGTTGTGGATATATTGCGCGAAGAGTTGGAACAAAGCCTGCGCCAGATCGGCTGCACCGATGTTGAGGACCTGGATCAGTCCTGGTTGACGGCACCGCCCGCACATCGCGACAAACAGAATTGCCGGCCGGAGCTCGATAGCAGGTCTTA
>JANQOC010000427.1 GCA_028279265.1 Hyphomicrobiales bacterium | reverse complement strand
TCTTGAGGTGCCGCTAGGCTGTTTCAGGTTTTTTTGTTGTGAAGGTTCCGCGCAGGGCCTGATTCCATCGATCTGCAGTTCGCGCTGCGGATACCGGCTTGGCTTGGCGTACGCATTCTCAACACGCCGTCTGGCGCATGTTTATCGTCTGTTTGAGCGTGTCAGAATAGCGTCGGCAAGAATGTGCATCCAATGGCGCAACATACTCCATGAACAGAGCACGCCGCTGCTCCAATTGCGTCGGATAACAAACAGAGCGCCCCTCTGCCCGGACACCATGTGCTTGATACGGAATTAGGGTCATAAGCCAATGCCACAGGTCTTCTAAAGCAAAAGTGGTTTTGCCATTGACGTCCAGATAGCCATTGCCGAGCGCATGGTCCTGACCTGTCATGTCACCGCCCGATAATCGGAGCGCCTACCTCAAGATTGGGAGCCAGATATGCCAATTCCCGGCAACTTGAGACGCGGAAAATATGCTGGAGGAATCGTCGGAAATTCCATACTAATCCCGGCAACGTGAAGTAACCTTAGTGGAGACCGAGGCATTATGAGTTCAGTCCAGCCAATCATCCATATCGGCTATCAGCACTGCATGGCGACCTGGCTGCAGTACAAAGTCTTTGCCGCCAATCCAGAGCGCCTCCGCATTGTCTGCCGAAAACATGAACGTGACCAAAAGAGCCGGAACAACGTTCACATTGTTAAAGGTCATCCCTTTTCACGAGAGTTTGCGGCTGAGCGCGAAAGCTATCGCGCCGGTATCGCCGAAGCGGCCAAGGACGGATCCATCCCGATCCTTACAAATGAAGCTTTTTCCGGGAACCCGTTCATGGGCGGCTCTCAAGCAAGAAATATCGCAGAATTTTTTCATGATTTGGCGCCCGATGCGAAGATACTAATCTCTGTTCGAGAGCAAATTTCTTTTATTATAGCAATATATGGAAGCTATGTTCATTCAGGCGGATGCCTTGATATAGGAAATTTTCTTTCACGTAAACTTGAAAAAAGCACAAAAATCACCCCATTTCTATTGTCTTTTTGTGATTACTATGCGTATTATTCATATTATTCTAGTTTGTTCGGCAAAGAGAATGTTCTCATACTGCCAGTCGAGCAATTTCGGAATGACACAGATCTATATCTCTCTCAACTTTACGATTTTATCGGATTGCCCATTCCCAATCATTGGCCGGATACCAGCGTATATGTCGATACTGAGCGGCCTCATGCCCTTGCCGGCCTGACACGAATAGCCAACCGGATTCTCCATCATTATGAGTTGTCCAGCCAACGGGACGAGCGCCGCCGTGGTAGCGATCGGATTTATTCCTTAATTGCAAAGCTGGATCAGCTGGTACCGGAGGGAAAAGAAGCAAAGGCCCTAGAGAAAATTAACAAAATCACCTCTTCCCATGTTGGAAATTACTATGCTGAAGGCAATAGTAAACTTTCATCGGAAACGAGCATAGATCTCGCATCTTATGGATATAAAATCTGACCGCGGCTCGAATTGAATCAGAAATTTGGCGACAGGCCGAGCGACTTGCGTGTATTCCAATTCACTATGATAGAATCTCATCGCAACAATTTCCGGGATTGCCGAAGCCGAACGAGGTCCCAACCGCTTGCCAACCATCAACGCAGAGCGGTCTAGAGCACTGCATCCAGGATTTGCTCCTCGGACAGGGACTGGAATGTCTCCCTGTCCGCGTTCAACCAGAAGTCCATCGCCCTGCGGGAGAAAATCTGCTCGGCAATCTTGAGCAGATCGCCCTTGATCTCGGATCGAAAACTGTCCGTGAAAACGCGCGACACATCTATGGGACTGAGGGGGTCAAAGCCGCCCTTTCTGTGGCGCAGCCGATCCGCGTTCGGGACAAACGGCGTGTATGTTGCAAAAAAATTACGGCCATTGATCGCTTCTTCCGGCCTGTCGATGCCGGCATGCCTTCCGAAAGAAACAATCGCTTCCTTCGCGTCGAGGCAGAATTTCTCGTGGATCAGAACAACATTATCCGGACTGGCCTCTATCATCTCCGCCGCGATCCGGCACCGCTCCTTTTCCTGGCGCATCAGGGCTGAGAAGTTCGGTTCAGTCAGAACCCAATCCGACTTGAATCTCTTTTTCGCGGAGAACTGATCTCTCGATACCGCGAGGCGCAACGGATTTCTCAGATGGACGATATTGATGGATTTCAGGTAGTTGGACTTCTCTGCCCACGAGCCTTGCATTTGCTCCGGCGTATAGATGTTCTCCAGATAGCATATCGCCTTGATGGCCGCCGGCTCCTTGCTCTGTATCGAGTTCATCCGAGCCAGCGATCTCAGCATGAAGTCCGACGCTTTCAAGGCCGCGGGATGCCCTCCAAGCGCTGCAGGCCCTTCGGCGCCATCCCTAAATTCATTCTCCTCGAAACAGAAGGCCCAGGGGGAGAAATGAAACAGGAAGGCAACAAGGTGGGACCCGCCCCGAGAGGTGGACCAGACCCTGATCGATCGAAGGTCCTGACGCGCCAGTCCAGCGGAGAAGTCTCGTGCCCGCCGCAACTCCTCCCGGAATGGCTTCGAGTACAGTGACGCAACGGGCAATCGGTCGACGAGTGCTTCATCATAGTCCGGTCCGAACGCGAACTTTCTGAGCACCGGTCTGATTGCATTCTTGATTGCACTCACAGGACTTGTTCTCCGGAATGCCTGCCGAACCAGCGCGCGCAAGATCTCGAACGACCGACGATGAGCGGGTACGCGCAAAACCGTCGTTCAGCGCCGGTCTCCGGCACCATTACATCCATCCCCCGTTGCCGCGCGGGGCCCCTAGAGAAGATAGTCTCGGACAAAACTGAAATCACTGAGCGACTGGCTATGCGTCAGTGCCTCGCCCAGTTGCTCCCAATCCACCTGGGCACGGTTGTGCTCGTCGAACCAGCCATCGACCACAGCGCAGCGGCGCGAAAACTGTTCTCGCGCTTCGGGAAAAAATGGCGCGAGACCAAAATCGACATAGACGATGGGTCGGTCGCTCAGCATCGCGTCGCGAAGCGTCGTTGAGGAGTGGCAGTCGAACAGAAAGAGATCCGCCTGATCCATGACCTTTTCGAAGGGTTGTTCTATTCGCTCGCAAAGCGCGTCGAGCGATGCAGGTACGTGCGTAAAGCTCTCGGGATGCGGCTTGAAAACTGGATGGTGACCGTTTTTCCGCAACCATCCCATTAGTCGGGCATGCCAATCCAACGAAATGATATCCGGCAGTACCGCCCCATATCTCATCGTATCCGCCGGGTAGTTTGTGCCGACGATCATGACCCGGAGTGCATTGTCCGTGCGCCGCAGATTTTCTGCCGGTTTCGGCTGGTACCCGGAATCGACCGCACGGACATGGGTGATCTCGGGGACGTGCTCCTGGATGAGCATCTCTTGGCGAACGCCGTTCGCGATGCCTCGCGCTTGGTGCGAATTGCGCGTTACGAACCGGTCGCACAGCTCCAATTCCACGATCGTCTTCCCGATCACCGCCAGATGGCCTTCGCCGAGAGCATGATCGTGCCCCGTGATCTCGCCGCCCGAGACGCGGACGGCCTGCCTGAGAATGCGGGACCAGATATCGCCTCCCGTGCCTGTCCATAACTTGCCGGGTACGCGGCTCGGCCGATCAAGGACGGATCGGAGATGGTGGTCCACCAGGGTAATCGTGAGCGAAACGAATTCCCTGAAGAACCTGCTGACCAGCGGGTCCATACATATGCCGCTGCGATCGAAGGTGGCCCCGAGCGCCTGGACAATGTCATCGACAAGACCCGTATCGATGCGCGCCCGACACGGTTCCACGTCACCATCGGCAACGGCCGAGAACCAGAGATTGGGCCGCCGGAAGGTCACGGGCGACGCCTGGTTGGCGGCATCGACCTCGATCAACGGAGAGATGGTGGATGTGATGGTGTCCTCACCGTAG
>JANQOC010000416.1 GCA_028279265.1 Hyphomicrobiales bacterium | reverse complement strand
TAGAGCGGATAGGCGAGTCCGGGAGCCAGCATGCCGCGTCCTGCATCACCGAATCTCTCCTGGAACATTTTCCTCAGATCGCCGGTAAACCTGTCCATTGAGATCTGATCGTCACCCACATGAAGGACGGTGACGGGTTGGGCGCGTGTGCCGGATTCTATGCCTGCGAGCGCGCGATAAAAATTAGAGAGTGATTTCGTCTTCGGCAATAATCGGGACCGAGCCTGCGATATTGAAACCTCGTCCAATATAAGAGGTTGGTCCGGCGAAGCGGCTGAAAGTTTGGATTGGTGCAGAGTGCCGTTGGAAACGTTTGCGACAACCCGGTCTGACTTTTTATTGCCCGTTGAGACGAGGCTGTCTGTGCTGTCGGTCGATGTGCCACCCGGCTGGTTGCCGTGATCCAGGCGTGCCGTCTTCTTTTCCCGATTGACAACAGGACCGGAAGAGCCCACGGCACGGTTAAAAATCGATTTGAAAAGAGCAGCAGTGGAATCTGAAATAGAGGACACCGAAAACTGTCCGCTATTCTTCGACTGACTATCTCCGGTTTCAGGAAAACATCCTGACAATAGGATGGCAAAACTAATAGGAAGAATTATTGCCCCTACTTTACCCCTTGCCGAGCCTGCACACCTTCGGCCAACTTTTATACGCATACGATTTAACACCCACTTTATTGTTCTTTGTACGTATTTTGTATGTAAAACTGCTATTTAATTCTCTAATCCCTAATTTGATACTCCGGATTTCTCTGCTTTATTGTCCAGCTGCGACTTCACCAATTTTGGATCGTTATTATTGTTGCCAGCCTCTTCCCAGGAAAAATCGTCAGCCCGTCCTTTTTTTGCCTGCAGCGCCTCTCCCTTTACAAGGACTTTGTAATACGGAGACTGCGTAATTGGAACGCGTTGTTTGGCATTTTTAAGGCCAATGTTGCTATTTTGGGATATGGTTGCCAAGGCTGTGAGTTCCCGGTCGATATCATTGGCAATAATCGCGTTATTCTGGGCAAAATTTAACCCGCGCCGCTGATTGATATTCGACAGAACCGCAGAAGATAATGTTGGCCGGACAATTTCGATGCCATTGATGGTCGTAACATTTTTCCCGCCTTCGTCTTTCTTCTTCGTGTCCGATTTGCCAAAACTGAAAAAGCTGGTTTTCTTTTTGGCATTTCGCCTTGAATTCTCAAGTTTTTTTGCCTTGGACAGAGCCTCGGCCTGACGCAACAGGCGTTCCTGCTCTTTTTCATCGCCCGCCAACGGGATATTGCGCTCGCTGCGCGCAATCGCCAGGTCCCTGCGTATTTCTCTTTCCACAAAGTGCGCCAGTTTGCGATTTCCCCGGAGGGTAAAATGAATGCCGTCATCGGCGCGTATGCGGCGAACCTTACCTGTCAGATCCGGTCCAAAAGCGTTGAACCGCCCATACTGGTCGGCGAAGCCGTTCCAAGTATCGACAAATTTGATGCCGTTCAGAAAGGCTTTTTCCCTGTATACTTCGTTCAGCGTCTGGGCCCGCAGATTGTCCTTGGCCCGGCGCATGATCGGCAGGCCGACCCAGTAGATGGCTACCTTGCTTTTCTTGAGGGACTTCATCAGCCGGTCCACACGCTGACCGTAGATTGATTTCCAGGAGTCTGATCCGAAACTGATGCGTTCGCGACCGCGGCGCAGGCCGGTACGATCGTTCAGCCCCATCATGATGACCGCGATATCAATGGTCTGGTTTTTGAAGTCTTTTTGAGTTTTGGCCGCCCAGTTAAGGCGACGAGACCGATACATGCTGGCCCCGTAACTGATGTTCTTGCGAACATTAACGCGGCGGTCGGTCTCAAAGGCAACACTCAGCCCCGAGGCCACGCCTTCTGCCAGGGAGTCGCCAAACACAGTCAATTGATATTGGTCATTGTCCGGAAATGCCGTGACATAGGTTCGTGACAAATCAGACAGAGCCTGGGCCGAAGCGCTATAGCTGCCCGCGCCGACTTGCAGCAGAAAACCGACGATCAGCAATTGTGTGTATCTGGAAACCAACAGGATTTCTCTGCGTCTTAAATCTGATGTTGATATCGAACTATTTCAGACCTGATACTAAACCGGGAACAGGCCAAAAACCAGACTTCTTTCGGCATCGTGATTAAAAAGTTTTATGTAATAATTTCAATAGTTTATAGTGTTTCATAATGCTGATGATTACGGTTTGAGAATGCCGATACACAGGGGCCAATTGGATACCAAATTGAAGACCTCGGAAATTTCTGCAACGAAATGAGCGACTTATCTCGGATCAGCCTTCATTTCTCATGAATTCAAGGACACGGGCGCTGGGATAGCCGTCCGCGGGCAATCCCTTGGCGCGTTGGTAGCGCCGCAATGCGGCCCGCGTTCGATTTCCGATTTTGCCATCGATAGTTCCGATTTTATATCCGAGCGCTTTCAGGCGTATCTGCAATTCTTTCCGCCCCGCCTTGTTGGCGATGGGAACATCCTCAAGGGGCCAGGGTGTGGCAAATTCCGGCAGTCCTCTGAGCCGGTCGGCCAGGTGACCGACGGCCAGGGCATAGGCGACGGCATTATTGTAGCGCAAGATGGCGCGAAAATTTTTCAGGACGAGAAAGGCAGGGCCGTTGGCACCGCTGGGAACGATCAGGGTTGCGACATCTCGGGGCCGGGGAAATCCCTTTCCACGAACGCGGCGGACTCCCAGGCGCATCCAGTCGCGAATGGATTTGGCACGGGAACGTCCGACCTCCGAATAGTCAAATCCTGCCGGCAACCGGACTTCGTAGCCCCACGTTTTTCCGGGTTCCCATTTGGAGCGGCGCAAATAATTGGCCGCCGAACCCAGAGCGTCGGCTTCGGTCGTCCAGACATCACGCTTCTTGTCGCCATCGAAATCGACCGCGTATAATTCGTAGGTCGTGGGAATGAACTGTGTATGTCCCATGGCGCCGGCCCATGAGCCGAACATCTTATCCGGGGTGACGTCTCCCTTTTGCAATATTTTCAGGGCGGCGATGAGCTGGGAGCGGCCATAGCGTTGTCGTCTGCCCTGATACGACAAGGTCGCCAGTGCCCGGATGACGTTGTGCCGGCCGGTAAACGAACCGTAATTGGATTCCAGACCCCAGATGGCCACGAGGATATGCCGGTCGACGCCATATACCGCTTCAATGGCATCGAGTATGCCGGTTCGGGATTGGAGCATTTCCTGGCCCCTGGAAATGCGCTGCTCATTGAGTCGGGTGTTAATATAGTTCCAGATTGGTTTCACAAATTCCGGCTGCGTCGCATTTAATTTCAAAACCTTTGGATCAGGTGTCAGGCCTGCAAAAGCCTGCTTATAAATGTCGGCGCGGATACCGCTTTTGCGGGCCCGGGGCCAGAATTCGTTAATAAATCGCTGGAAATTGGCATCCGCAACCTGCATTGAATTCGCGGCTTCGGAATTCGTACCCTGGGAACTGGCCTTGTCGGGCGAGAAGATCATGAGAGCCAATACAAGGAATAGGATACCGCCCGTTTTCCCCGAACTTAATCCGGTGCAGGTAAAGTGTGGGACATTGGCGCGCATGATCGAAGGTTCGCAGGTTTGCTTCTGGATCTCATTGAATATAGATTTCAGCATACATTAAAACGACATTCCCGCATCAGATGTCGCCCCCCGGCGTTCAGCCTTCCGGTTTCAGGATTGCTTCAAACAGTTTTCGCGTCGGAAAACAAGTGACGTCAAGCTTGTTCCGGCGCTGATATTTTCCGATGGCCACCCGTGTCAGGGGACCGATGATGCCGTCTATTTTCCCGACGGTGAAATCCATTTCAGTGAGCCGCCGCTGCAACTGCCGGACTTCTTCCCGGGAGAATGCCGCCACCGTCGGCCACTTGGCCTCAAAAGGACCGCCGCCCTGAATGCGGTCTGCCAGGTTGCCCACATAGAGGGCGTAGAGATTTGAAAAGTTATACGTCTTGAGGACAAAGAAATTATCCAGCACCAGGAAGGCCGGTCCCTTGTGTCCCGTAGGCGTCAACAGGCTGGCCTTCATGTTCAGCCGCTCGTCAGGGAAATTACGACCAAATGATCGAACCAGCTCCAGGTCTTTCCATTCGCTGAGGAGGCGCTGGTTTGCCGGGCCTTCGAGCGTACAGTCAAATCCTGCAGGGCGTCGCACCTCGTATCCCCAGGTCACGCCGGGCTGCCAGCCATTGACTTTCAGGGCGTTGGCGGCGGACGCCAGGGCATCGGGTACGGAGCTCCAGATATTCGCACGGCCGTCGCCGTCGAAATCGATGGCATAGTCCTTGAAGTCCGAGGGAAGAAATTGCGTGTATCCCATGGCGCCCGCCCATGAACTGCGCATCTGGGACCGCTCCGCATGACCTTCATCAAGAATTTTAAGGGCGAGCATGAGTTGAGGGTGAAAATAGGCTTTTCGATTGCCCATGAACGCTTGTGTCGCGAGGGCCTGAAAAACATCATGGCGCATACGATAGGAACCGAATGCCGTCTCCCGTCCCCAAATGGCGAGAATGATTTCCGCCTCGACGCCAACGCGTTTTTCAATCTCATCCATGGTCTTTGTCAACTCAGACCATTTGCGTTTGCCCGTCGCTGTCAGGCTCGTCAGGCGCTTTTCCGGAAAATAACGGCCGGGCCGGTCAAATTCCGGTTGGCGTCGTTTCTTTTTGGTCGCCGACTTTCGAGAGTCACGGCCCGGAATGGAAAGATCTGGCAGGGACCAGTCCAGTTTGACACCAGAAAACGCGGAACTGACTGTCTTTTCCGAAATACCCTGGGCAAGGGCATCATCTCGGATCGTTTTCAGAAACGTGGCGAAGTCTTTTTCGATGGCCAGCCGGTCTTGTGCCGGAACGGGTGGAATGCCGGTCAGGTATAATGTGCATAAAATAAGGGCCCCTGCGCATTGCCGGAACAGCAACCGCGCGCGCATGGGCCTCTTTTCTGCACAGAATTCCCGGCACCAAGAGTAAAGTTTCAAGTCTCGAATTCTCAATTCTCAAATTCTCTTTCAATGTCCAGCATCGCACATAGGACGATGGTCAAACACTTCCTTGAGTCATTTGATATATCAGAATTCGGGCAATTTTGGCAGTGCCGAAGTCAAGAAATCGAATGCCTTCGGGCGGGGCGGAGAACCCGGGTAAAAGGCTGGGGTTCACCACCCTGCCAAGGGGCTGCCAGTTCCTTGATGCGTGGTCAACAGGATCCGGCCGTTCCAATTCCAGTCACCAATTCCAGGTGCCGCCGACGGTGAAGGATAGGGTTTTGTTTTCGCGGTTGCTCGTGCGGCCTTCAAGCTGGGCGTTAAATGCGAAACCAGTCCCCGCTTCCGCAAGGAATCGCAGGCCGGCAAAGCCCAGCGTTTCCTGGGTCTCATCATAGGATGTCAGCGAGCCGCGTTCGTTGCCGACGTTGATCTCCTGCATCCCGCCTTTGAGAATATGCCGGCTTTCGAGACCGACATAGGGGGTCAGCCAACTGCGCAGGCCGGTGATGCCGAAATACTGAAACGGACGGGCTATCTCGGCCCGAACCTGGGCGACATGTGTATCCCGGGCCTTGAAATTCAAAGCCAGGTCATCTTCGGCAAAATGTGCATCCCCATTGAACTGGATCGCATAGCGGCCGCGAAGGCTGACCTCAAGTCCTAAAGCGGGGAGGACCTGGGTCAGCCCGATCTCCGGTGCCAGAAACCACCCCTCGCCCTGGCTCCGGATATCTTCATAGCCGCTATCTTTCAAATTGTTCAGAAGTTGCAGCTCGTAATTGCGGTCGTCGTAGCCGGCGGTCAGGACCAGATCGAGGGACGTCTGCGCCCAGCCCGTTCGACCGTAAAGGCCGAAAAACAGACTGTCCGTGGTTTCTTTAATACCGGTGCCGTCGCCTCGGTGTTCAGCCGCCGCCGCGCCGATAAAGGCACCGGCAAAAGTGCGGGTATTAATCGCCGCATCCAGGCCGCTGACCAGTCCCCCGATTTTATGGGCGGAGGGCGAGCGTGAGCCGACCGCGCCTTTTTCCCGATACGATGCAAACCCGTCGGCCCAGATCACTGCGCCGTTGGTGACAGGCTGAAGGCGATCGAGGGTGCGATTGTTCAAATGCGTAGAGACCGTATCGCTGATACCGGCTGCGAGCTCAACCAGGGACGTCGTCAAGTCCGGTGCGGCATTTTCGTCAAGAACGAGCAGCGTCGCGGTTCCATCACTATTGATGTGTGATTTATACCGGCCGCTCTCAACATCAAGGGTTTCCGGCAGCTTGTCGAACGTATAGCGCAGGTTAAGTCCCTTACGCACAGTCAACCGGTCATCCCCGAGTCCGAATTTGATGCCGCCGATGATGAGGTTGCCGGGCATGAGCTCCAGGTGATCATTGCCCTGATAGACCGGAACCTCCATATCCAGGTCCGGGTTGAATTCCCACCAGTCGCGGAAATCGATCGCCAGCCCGGCGCCGCCAAATTGCGAACGGATCACACCGGCATTGATTATTTCAGCATCGCCGAATGTTGACCGGTCGAATTCTATTACGGCGTCATCATTTAGCGAACTGGAGCCCAATCTGTTGTCGATTATTCCCGAATTGATGATTTTTCCGAAGTCGGCGTCGATTCCGTTCTCGCCGCCTGTAATCAAACCGGCATTCACCACATGGACTTCATGTCCGGTGATTCCGGTGTTTGTGCCTGATATTTCGCCGGGCACAGCATTTTCCAGATGCAGAAAATTGGAGGGGAACTGTTCATCCTCCAGCCCGCCATTTATGCCATGTTGTTCCCTGCCTTGAATACGGCCTGAATTGAAAACTGTACCTCGTGAGAACAATAGCGCCGTCCGCTCACCTGTGATCTCTCCGGAATTCTCGACCCGGAGTTCAGGAACGATAATGACGTCGTCCCCGGAGTTGATGCGACCAAGATTAAGCAGATCCAGCTTATGGCTGCCTCTGATGGTATCCGATCCGCCGTGAATCTGACCGGATTCGAGATTTTCAATTCTGAATGTCAGTCCTAACGGCACATCGTGAAAGAAGCCGATGGTTTCTGAATTGGAAGTGATGAGACCGCGATTGACGATTTCAATACCGTTTGTCCGTTCATCCAGATCATCGTCAGCATCAGACCAATAGACGGTAAATTCTTCCGTGGTTATGGTTCCGCTGTTGTCCAGGCGCAAATATCCCCCTTGCATGAACAATCCTTCGCAATGACTGCGTATTGTGCCATTATTTTCGAGAGTTGTAATCGAATCACTGAGAGTCCAAATGACAGGTTCGGAATGATCAGCTTTTTCCATCAAACCATAATTGACTATTGTCGCCGTGGCGAAGTCGAATACAAGGACAGGAATGTGATCGAGAATGTTGTTGAATAAGGATCCACCCTCCTCGATCGTGACGTTGACGGCGCCTTGTAAATTGATATTTGACACACTGTTTCCTGTGGGAATAATAATCGTCGTATGACCGATCGGGGCGGCCCGGACTGAAATTGTCATTGCGATCAAGGCCAGGAAAAACACGACCCCCACTAGGGCGGTTATCCGGACAATATCCCAATCTAACCTTGGTAACCGTTGAATTCTTGTCTCTGTTCTGGAAATACGCCGCAACATGAACATCCATCCCTAAATTGGGACCGCAGCTCTGTTGCGGCCCCTTTACTTTTATAATTTGCATTTATTTAAATAATAAATAGATATTATTTTATATAAACTCAAATTTTATAAGTAATAAATGGCATATATGGAGTATAAATAATATGATAATTATGTAACACAATTTATTATATCAATTTTACTTTGATTTATTTGGTATTGAAGAATTATAGCCGCCCCTGAGTGAGGCGCTTCATGGTCGCCGGCTTTTTCGGGGATTTTCGCAATGGGTTCAGTAAGTGAATTTCGCGCCACGGTTGCCGGTCATTTGACCGTCGCGAGCGCATTCCGACGTTTCTTTTCCACAGGTAGGAACAAAGCCACGAATTGCGCGAACACGTTCAACATTCTTAGTTTTTCCGCCTGCTGACTCCACATTTTACACACCCGTGATCAACAGGTTTTGCAAGCTCTGGTTCTATGTCGTGAACTTCATCATACTGAAACTGGATATGATTCGGCGGGGGTGTTTCATGGAAAATAAGAGAGTGCGTCTGGCGTCCATTGCAAAGGATGGATCCCGGACAGAATATACGCGGGACAAATCGGGGCCTCAAACGGGACAGAATACAAGACTTGTCGTTCATCGGCCCAGTATCCTAACGGATGGGGTCACCATTGTCGGCGATATTTCATCTATGGATGAGGTGACGATCCATGGGAAGGTCATCGGCGATGTCAATTGCACCAGGATCGTGGTCGGAGAGACCGGATCGGTGACGGGTGAACTGAGCGGTGAAGAGCTCAGCATTTCCGGCAGGATTGACGGCACGGTCCGGGGAGAATGGGTTGAGCTGAAAAAATCCGCGGAAGTCAGCGGCGATATCCATCACCGCTATGTGGCCATGGAAGCAGGTACGGAATATACGGGCAAGCTGCAGCGAAAACGATCCGGTACCCGCGCCAAGTGACACGCCAGGTAAACTGAATACAAAAAGGAGCGTGACGCCCATCGTCGCTCGTGATTTCCGCTCGGATCGCGGGAGGCTCGGGTTGCGGGAGGGGCGTCTTTCCCGTGTTCGAGCCGGCTCAGTTGTCCGGGTAGATCCGTTCGCCGCCCTCGCCGAAAAAACAGAGATGTTCGAGTCTCGTTGAAAGTGCGATTTCGCTTCCCGTTGCAACAGCTCCAGGCTGCAAATTCTGCCGCAGTGTAATGTCCTGGCCTGTCGATGTGACCAGGTGGACGAGGGTTTCGGCTCCGAGAGGTTCGACGAACTTGACCTCCCCGCGCAGCCCTAATTCATTTGCATCGGGATCCTGACCGTCTCCGATCTGCAAGAGTTCCGGCCGAATACCCACCGACACATTTTTCCCGGCAAGTTGGCGAATACGATCTGCCAGAATTGTATTTTCCTCAAAGGCGCCGGGGGCGAGGAAATTCATTGGCGGCGAACCGATAAATCCTGCGACGAATACTGATTTGGGATCACCGTAGACGTCGAGGGGCGCGCCGATCTGTTCCGCCACACCCTCATTCATGACAATCATGCGGTCGGCCAAGGTCATCGCTTCCACCTGGTCATGGGTCACATAAAGTGCGGTCGTCCCGAGCTTCTTTTGCAGTGCTTTGATTTCCAGGCGCATTTGTACCCTGAGCTTGGCATCGAGATTGGATAGGGGTTCGTCGAAAAGAAAGACCGCGGGGTCCCTGACAATGGCCCGTCCCATGGCGACACGCTGACGCTGGCCGCCGGACAATTGCCGCGGTTTGCGCATTAAAAAATCGTCGAGCTGAAGAAGATTTGCGGCTGAGCGAACCCGTTCGGCAATCTCATTCTTCGGTGTACCCGCAATTTTCAATCCATAGGCCATATTGTCGAACACGTTCATGTGGGGATAGAGCGCATAGTTCTGAAAGACCATCGCGATATTGCGTTCCATGGGTTCGTGCTCGTTCACCCGTTCGCCATTGATGGCAATTTCGCCCTCGGTAATGGTTTCCAGACCGGCCACCATGCGCAGGAGTGTTGATTTTCCGCAGCCCGATGGACCGACGATCACGATAAATTCGCCATCGTCAATGTCGATATCGATACCGTGAATAACTTCGGTGCGGCCGAATGATTTGCGACAGTTTATCTGCGCATACCCGGAGAGGAGGCAGTTAAGGGAACGGAAGAGTCACAGAGGATGAGCCGACAGAACAAGTTAGTCTAATTCAGCGATGTCGGTTTCAGGGTGAGGCTTTTGTCGTTGTCTTTTGTCGCGGCGATGATCCCGGG
>JANQOC010000407.1 GCA_028279265.1 Hyphomicrobiales bacterium | reverse complement strand
TCTTCTTTGACCTGTGTTTTTTCAACTTGCGCTCAAACCGTTTCTGACTTTCTACTATTGCCTCTGTCAGATCTTCCACGATTTCGGAAAATCGACATCCAATGGCACCCTCCTTGCCGATAACGACATAGTCATAGGCGGGGGATGCCAATTCCATTCCTTTTCTTGCGACCGCTTCCTTTAAACGGCGCTTCACACGGTTGCGAACCACCGCAGTTCCGAGTCTTTTTGTCACGGTGAAGCCGAAACGTGCGCATCTTTCCTGATCAAGTTTACCATCGAATTTTTCATATGGGTAATTTATCTGCAAGACCAGTGTCGGCATTGACCAGCGGATTCCCTTTCTCATGTGCAGGAATTGCGCACGGCTTTTGAGCGTCGGAATTTTCATGCTCGAAAAGGACTAATTTGTCCAATAATTTACCGGTTGCCTCGCCGATCTAGGCCGAAAGGCTCTTGCGCCCCTTTGAACGCCGTCTCGCCAGCACCTTGATGCCGCCTTTAGTCGCTTTTCGCGCCCGAAATCCGTGCCTTCTTTTGCGCACAAGTACACTCGGCTGATATGTGCGTTTCACAACAGTTCTCCATTAAAATCGATTGCTTCTGGACAGGGGCCACAGAAAGCCTCTCTCACCGCGACTTCCCTGATAAATTTGAGAATTTAAGCGCTTATAGGACCCAATATCAGGGAAGTCAATCAAAGCCGTGAAATCAAACCGGATATCGCCGTTTGAGGGACTCTATCAACTCTTATGACGGTCTATCACGAACACTTGAGAGACCATTTTCTCGCGATTCAATTTGACTATTTTGTCAGTAATCGTCGTAAATCATCATCAGACCGGTACTGCCGGTCAAATAGAGGGATTAACAATGATCAAAGCATCGTCCGATTTTCGCGCCACACCGTCCGGGTCAGGTCAGGCCACCACTGCATCCAGAGGCGATACCTCACCTATCCATATTGGCTTCCTGTCGCTGCTTTTTCTGTTTTCACTTATGCTGACCGTGTCCTCTGCCCACGCGGATCAGATAACGGATACATTCTCCAAATTCGAAGCAGGCGCGGACACAAAAGTCGATCACGCCGCTTGGGACGGCTTGCTGAAGTCATTCGTGAAACCCACGGAAAGCGGGCTCAATGTCGTTGATTACAGTCGATTTAAAGCGGAAGCCCGGAGCAAATTAACGGCTTATCTAGAACACCTGCAGAAGACCGATGTAACAAAGCTCAACAAGCGCGAACAATATGCCTATTGGGTCAATCTCTACAACGCCAAAACAGTTGACATTATTCTCGAGCACTATCCGGTCAAGTCGATCAGGGATATCGATATCTCACCGGGACTGTTCTCGAACGGACCCTGGAAGAAAAAAGTTGTCACTGTGAACAAGACGGAGCTGAGCCTCGACGACATCGAACATGTAATTCTTCGCGGGCTCTGGAAAGACAATAGGGTTCACTACGCTGTAAACTGCGCTTCCATCGGCTGTCCGAACCTGGCGACTGCCGCCTTCACCGGAGACAATCTGGAACAGATGCTCGATGCGGGCGCGCGCGCTTACATTAACAGTCCCCGTGGCATGAAAATTGACGGTAATCGGTTGATCGTTTCTAAAATCTATTCCTGGTTCTCAGAAGATTTCGGCAATTCCGAAGCCGATTTAATCAGGCATCTGCGCCGTTATGCCGGTCCAAAACAGGCTGAAAAGCTCAAATCCTTCAACGACATTGACAAATATGTCTACGACTGGAATCTGAATGGCATCGAAGCTCAGAGCTGATTCACGAGTCCTGAATAAACTGCACCGAACTCTCGATTGAAAAATTGCCTGAAACGACAAAGGTTGAATATGGCTGAGCAGCTAAAGAGTACAGAACCCTCCACAAGCAACACGTCCCTGTTGAAGAGATTCGGACCGTTGATTGTCCTCGCGATTGTGATCGCCGCGATCTATTTTTCCGGCGGCCTGGATTATCTGACAATCGAAAACCTTGCCGCTAACCGGGATAAGCTCAAAGCCTACATCGACGACAATCTGCTCCTGTCGCTGGCGATTTATACGGGCATTTACCTGGTTGCTGTTGCGGCTTCGATTCCCGGCGGCATATTCCTGACCCTTACCGGCGGTTTTCTCTTCGGCTGGCTGTTTGGCGGGCTGGCGACCGTTGTCGGGGCAACGCTCGGGGCAACAATTATATTTCTCATCGCCAAGACCGCACTTGGCGAGCCACTTGCCGCAAAAGCCGGACCCAAGCTTAACGCCTTGCGGGAAGGGTTCCAGGAGGACGCTCTCAGCTATTTGTTTTTCTTGCGCCTGGTGCCGCTGTTTCCATTCTGGCTGGTCAACATAGCGCCCGGGCTGCTGGGCGTTAAGCTCTCGACCTTCATGTTTGCAACGTTTTTCGGCATCATTCCCGGGACCTTTGCTTTTTCCTTTGCCGGTGTCGGTCTGGACAGTGTTCTCGACGCCCAGCAGCAGGCTTTCAACGACTGCAAAGCCAATCTCGCACCGGGTGCGACGGACACCTGCACGTTTTCCCTGGATCCCAATTCCCTGGTCACCAAAGAAATTGTCTTCGCGATTGCGGCGCTGGGAATCGTTGCACTCATTCCGGTCGTGTTGAAACGATTTAAAAAATCCGCTTCACCTGTCTAGGAGGCATGCGGGCGGATCGGGCTATCTTGATTTATAATCCTTCAGAAAAGAAAGAGATGTTGGCATGGCACAAACACTAAAACCGGACCTTTGTGTCATCGGAGCGGGCTCCGGAGGACTTTCGGTCGCAGCCGCGGCAGCGCAGTTTGGCGTTGAAGTCGTGCTGCTGGAAAAACACAAAATGGGTGGGGACTGCCTGAACTACGGTTGTGTTCCATCGAAAGCCCTGATTGCCGTGGGCAAGCACGCCCACGCGATGCGATCTTCTGAGCCTTTTGGTATCCGGCCTGTCTCGCCGGATATTGATCCGCAGCAGGTCCACGACCGGGTTAAAAGTGTTATTGCCGCGATCGAACCCAATGACTCTGTCGAACGGTTTACCGGCCTTGGCGTGCATGTCATCGAAGAGGCAGGGAGTTTCAAGGATCGCAATACGGTCGTTGCCGGAGACTATGAAATAAGGGCAAGGCGAACGATTATTGCCACGGGGTCCTCACCGGCCCTGCCCCCGGTTCCGGGGATCGACAATGTCCCCTTGTTTACCAACGAAACGATTTTTGACAATCAGGAAAGAATTGATCATCTGATCATCATTGGCGGCG
Source organism: Hyphomicrobiales bacterium (assembly GCA_028279265.1). Lineage (GTDB taxonomy): Bacteria > Pseudomonadota > Alphaproteobacteria > Rhizobiales > CAYWUX01 > JANQOC01. The sequence goes on along the minus strand of JANQOC010000407.1, from coordinate 2,752 downwards.
GACCTATTGGCATGGAAATGGCCCAGGCCCACCGCAGGCTGGGCGCGCGCGTGACCGTGCTTGAGGCCTTCACCGCTTTATCCAAAGATGATCCCGAGCTGACAGCAATCGTCCTCAAGCAATTGCGGGAAGAAGGGATCGAAATCATTGAGAATGTCCGTATCGATCAGCTCTCAAAAATTGACGGAGGCATTCGCGCCGACCTGTCCAAGGATGAAGAAAACTACTTCGTCGAGGGCAGCCATCTCCTGGTTGCAGCGGGTAGAAAACCGAATCTCTCAGGGTTGAACCTGGAGGCGGCGCAGATCGAATATGATCCCCGAGGCGTTAAAGTAAATTCCGGATTAAAGACGACCAACAAGAAGGTCTATGCGATCGGCGATATTGCCGGCGGGCTCCAATTTACCCATGTCGCCAATTACCATGCCGGTATCGTCATTCGGAATGCCCTGTTTCGCATGCCTGTCAAAATGAGTACGGCGGGAATTCCGTGGGTAACCTATACCGAGCCGGAAATGGCCCATGTGGGGCTGGATGAAAAAACCGCGAAAGAAAAGCACGGCAATATAAAAGTGCTCAGATGGCCCTACGCGGAAAACGATCGCGCCCAGGCGGAAGGGGCAACGGAAGGCTTCATCAAGGTGGTGACCAATAAACGGGGGCGCATCCTCGGAGCTTCGATCGTTGGCGAACACGCCGGCGAAATCATTCAGATGTGGGCGCTGGCGATTTCAAAGAAAATGAAAATCAGTGCCATGACCGGTTTCATATCCCCCTATCCCACATTAACTGAAATAAATAAGCGCGTATCCTATACCTATTTCGAATCCAGCCTGACCAGCCCGCTTTTGAGAAATACCATTAAGTTTCTATCAAAGTTTGGCTAGTCTGGAAGGTGACAATCAAAGATATTATATCTACGAGACCGACACAGTTGCGTAATTCAGTGTTATCACGTTGATGAATAACGAAGAAAGTCATAACAGGAGCGATCGAAACCGGAAGTGGACCGGCTTCCTGTCGCGTCTTCGTTTCGGGCTTTCGACGAAATTGCTGCTTTTGACCATTACCTTCGTCATGATAGCGGAGATTCTGATTTTCGTTCCGTCCGTCGCCAATTTTCGATTAACGTGGCTGGAAGAGCGACTCGCCGCAGCGCAAATTGCGACTTTGGCCGTGGACGCCGCTTCCGAAAATATCGTGCCTGACCGGCTGCGCGAGGAACTCCTAAAGAATGCCCAGGTTCACCGCGTGGCGCTGAAACGAGCAAATGCACGCAGACTTGTGCTGCAATCGGGGTCGACTCTGGAAATCAGTGGTCATTATGATATTCGTGATTCCGACTGGGTTTCGCAGGTCTGGGATGCACTCCGTGTTTTGCTTTCGGAGGAGGGACGTCTGATCAGGGTTGTCGGTCAGCCCGGTTTCGGAGGCGGGGAGTTTATCGAAATTGTTATTGCCCAGGATCCACTGAAAGCGGCGATGCTCCAGTATGGGCTCAATATCTTGCTCCTGTCCGTCGTTATATCTTTTTTCACAGCCGCCCTTGTGTATTTCACGCTGAATGCACTGCTTGTTCGTCCGATCACACGTATTACCCGCAGTATGGTTCAGTTCCGCGAGGATCCCGAGAACAGTAGCCGGGTCATTGTCCCCTCTGACCGAACCGACGAGATCGGCGTTGTCGAACGCGAGCTGGCGGTCATGCAGAAAGACCTGTCCGAGACATTGCAGCAGAAAAATCATCTGGCCGCTCTGGGACTTGCGGTTAGCAAGATCAACCACGACTTGAGAAACATGCTGGCCAACGCGCAGCTTATCTCGGATCGCTTTGGGAATATTGATGATCCGACGGTCCAGAGATTCGCTCCCAAATTAATTGCGTCACTCGACCGGGCCATTCGGTTGTGTACGGACACACTTAAATTTGGCCAGGTGAAGGAAGCCAAGCCGAACCGCTCGACTTTCAACCTCCTGCCTCTGGTGGAAGAAATCGGGGAAAGCCTGGAGTTGCCAAGATTGGGGCGCATAGGCTGGGTCGTTGAGATGGATGAAAATCTCCAGGTCTCTGCGGATCGGGATCAGCTGTATCGTGTCCTTACGAATCTATGCCGAAATTCGGTTCAGGTTTTAAGCGCGGAATTCCGGGAAAGCGGCGAGGATGAAATCCGGGTCAGTGCTGAAAGGCAAGGGGCGGTTGTTAATATCGAGGTCGTTGACACCGGGCCCGGCATTCCGGAGCGTGCCAAAAAGCACTTGTTTGATGCTTTCCGCGGTGTGGCCCGCAAGGGGGGGACGGGGCTCGGACTGGCAATTTCAGAAGAATTGATCAAATTGCACGGGGGCGAGCTGGATCTCGTTGATACGGATCGCGGGACACGGTTTCGATTGACAATTCCCGATCCGGCGGTTGATTTGCAGGCCGTTCGGGCCCGCAAATCAGCATAACCCGTGCCCTCAGAATTCGTCTGGGTGACGCAGGTTGTGAAAATTTCTCCAATAATTCATTGAATCCCATAAAATTTGTTAGACGAAACCGGATTTAAAAGGTAATAAGTCTCGCCTGACAGGCATGAAATGAACGGTCACGGGGCAATGGGGATTGTCTCCATTCATGAAGGATTGTTCATTTCATATTCGATCGGCCTCATGATCGGAAATTAAGCGCCGATAGCTCAGCTGGATAGAGCACCAGACTACGAATCTGGGGGTCGGGAGTTCGAATCTTCCTCGGCGCGCCAATAAAATCAAT
>JANQOC010000400.1 GCA_028279265.1 Hyphomicrobiales bacterium | reverse complement strand
ACGATGAATCTCGGCGACATGGGAGCGGAAATCGTCAAGGTAGAGCGGCCCAAGTCCGGCGACGACACACGCGGATGGGGACCTCCATTCGTCGGAACTGAAGCAGCCTACTATCTCGGGGTCAACAGGAACAAGCTTAGCGTGACCCTCGACCTGAAGCATGAGCGTGGTCAGAAAATACTGCGTGATTTGCTAACTAAGTCAGACGTTCTGATTGAGAATTTCAAAACCGGGACCTTGGAAAAATGGGGACTGGATGAGAAATGGTTCCGAGAGAACGCCCCTCACATCGTACACTGCCAAATCACCGGCTATGGCGACCAGGGACCGAAAGGCGGCATGCCAGGCTATGATTTCCTACTGCAGGCGGAAAGCGGCCTCATGAGTATCACCGGCGAAAAACAGGGCGAACCGATGAAACTCGGCGTAGCAATTGTCGATATTTGCACCGGACTATATGCCGGGATGACTATTCTGGCAGCTTTAAATGCGCGGAACGAGACCGGTCGAGGTCAAAAAATATCTCTTTCCCTGTTCAATACAAGCATATCGATGCTGGCCAATGTCGCTTCCAATGTCCTGGCAAGTGGCAAAGACGCCGAGCGCTACGGCAATGGACATCCGAACATCGTACCCTATCGCGCTTTTGCCTGTCGTTCCGGTGACCTGGCGCTGGCGGTAGGTAATGACTTGCAGTTCGCGCGCCTGTCAAATGTTCTTGGTCATGCTGAATGGGCTTCCGATGACCGCTTCCAGACGAATGCCAACCGCGTCCGTAATCGGGAAACCATAGATAGCCTTATTCAGAAAGTCTTTAGCGAATACGATGCGGATTATTGGATCGAAAAGCTGAACAAGGAAGGCATTCCCTGCAGCAAAATCAATTCGGTCAAAGAGGCCCTTGATCATGAACAGACCAAAGCCAACAAAATGGTTGTGGAACTCGATCATGAGACTGTTGGCCCCATCAACTTGATCGCCGCACCGTACATGTTTTCAAGCTTTACCGCCGAAGAAAACCGGCCACCGCCTGTCCTTGGTCAGGATACGGAATCTGTTTTGACAGAACTTCTCAACCTCAACGCGGAAGAAATTTCAGAGCTTCGGTCGTTGGAAGTCATCGACTAACTCTTAATCTTACGGAGAATAAATCATGTCCAATGCGTCTGCATGTCGTCCTTATGAGGCTTCGGGAGCCCGCGAACATACGAAAGGCGGCTATTCACGTCCCGACAGCATCGTCGTTGATCTGCACGGTCATATGCTGGTTCCCGATGCGGTAAACCTGGTGAAGCCGCACCTGCCGCCGGAAGCCCTGGAAGCGGTCAAGTTTGCGCCGGAAAAGACCCGGCAAATAAACGAGAAACAGAACAAGGACCGGTGGGAGGAACTAACCGGCATCGAACAGCGGCTGAAGGACATGGATCGCATGGGCATTGACGTCATGGCTATCTCCCCTGCGCCACCCACATTTCATTATCTTGTCGATGCCAATCTCGGGCATGAATCCAATCAGATTACAAACAATGCCATTGCCGACGCGGTAAAGGCAGCACCCGACAGGTTCGTTGGCCTGGGAACCGTACCGCTTCAGGATACGGATCTGGCTCTCAAGGAACTGGAAAGATGCATGGGTGATCTGGGTATGCCGGGAATCGAAATCGGTGCCCATGTCCGCTCCGATGAACTCTCCGCTGAGCGATTCGAGCCGTTCTGGCAAAAATGCCAGGATCTCGGGGCAACAATTCTGATCCACCCGACATCTTTTGCCAGTGACCGGCTGTCCAAGCACTATCTGACCAATGTGATCGGCAATCCGCTGGATACCAGTGTCGCCATTCATTACCTGATCTTTGATGGCGTCATGGAACGTTATCCTGACCTGAAAATAGTCCTTTCCCATGGCGGCGCATTCCCGTCCCACTATGCCGCCAGAATGGACCATGCATGGGCGGCTCGACCGGATTGCTGCGAGCTCATATCCAAGCCTCCGACCGAGTATCTGAAGAAGTTCTACTTTGATACGATCGTGTTCGCGATAGATCAGCTTGAATTTCTAACCAATAAGTACGGGGCCGGTCACGTGGTTCTCGGAACCGACTACCCCTTCGATATGGCCGAATACGATCCCGTCGAGCATGTGGGTCAGGTACCGTCCCTGAGCGATCAGGACAAGGCCGACATATGCGGACTGAACGCGGTTCGGCTGCTCGGTATCGATCCAACCAGTTTTGGAAAGGCTGACTTCAAAGGTGGGGAGGCTTAGGGTTCCAAAAATTGTAAATCGAAGATCAGATAACAGACAGGTGGCGCGTGTCGGATTCAGGTAAACTGGTTTCCCTTTCGAACTTGGTTCGGGACCATGTGCGGTCCGGCCAGTGCCTGTTTATCGGAGGATTCGGTCATTGTGTACCTTTCGCGCTGGCTCATGAAATTTTACGGCAGAAACTTGCGAACTTAACCATCTGCCGTTCGGGTACCGACATTTTGTTTGACCAGATGATCGGTGCCGGCGCTGTGGCCAAAGTTATATTCGGCTATATAGGCAATCCGGGAGTCGGTCTTTCCCATGCCTTCAGAAGAGCCGTGAAAGACAACAGGATCGATGTCGAAGAGTGGACGAACTTCTCGATTATCCTGCGTTTCCATGCCGCCCGCATGGGTGTGCCCTTTCTGCCTTCCCGTGTTTTACAGATTGGCGATATCCATAAAGCGTCGATCGAGGTTAAGTCGATCGACTGTCCCTATACCGGTGAGCGCTTATCATGCATTCCGGCACTGAAACCGGATGTCGCCCTTGTTCACGCCCAGAGGGCCGATGAAGCCGGGAACATTCAATTTTACGGTATCGACGGGGACACGATCGAGGGTGCTCTTGCTTCGCGAAAAATCCTTGTCACGGTTGAAGAGGTGGTGACAACGGATGAGCTCTCCAGATCTCCGGAAACCGTGCGGCTTCCATCTTACCGGGTCACGGCACTCGCAAAAGTCGAGATGGGCGCGCATCCCTCCTATGTGTCCGGCATGTATGGCAGAGATGATGACCATTTTCGCGACTATGATCGGATCTCGCGGGATCCCGATGAATTGGCGCAATATCTCGATCATTGGGTGTATGGAGTAAAATCCCGACAGGATTATCTCGATCGAATTCCGCAAGAAACACGCTCAAATCTCCTGAATCACTACGGGAAAGACTAATTCAACCATGGGACAGGAATACTCAACCGATGCCCGGCTGGCCATCAACGGCGCTCAGGAGCTTTCAGATAACGAAACCTGCTTTGTGGGAATTGGCATTCCGTCCGATGCGGCTCTTTTGGCCAAGCACACGCATGCCCCGGACCTGACCCTCATCTACGAGTCCGGAGCGATCTCTGCCGATCCGGAAAGTCCGCCATTATCGACGGGAAGTCCGTCAATCGCCGACAGTTCTCTAATGATTGCCGATGGGCTCACAGTATTCTCCGATTTACAGGCCGGCCATATTGATGTGGGTCTCCTGTCTGCTGCCCAGGTTGATCAAATGGGAAACCTGAACAGTACGGTCATCGGCGACTATTCGAACCCAAAATTGCGCATGGTCGGCAGTGGCGGCGCTCATGACATCATGTGTCTGGCGAACAGGGTCGTGGTGATGATGCCTCATGACCCCCGGCGATTTGTTGAAAGGGTCGATTTCATTACCAGTCCGGGATTATTCCCGGACCATCGCAAAAAGCTGCATCTCGGCGGTGGACCGACCAGCCTGGTTACGGACAGGGCTCGATTCGTGTTCGAGAACGGAGAATTAATGTTGAAATCCCTGTTCCCGGGCTTTGACCGAGCCGATGCAGTCGACGGAATACCGTGGAAGATAAATGACTCCAAGTCCTTTATTGAAACACCTGACGTGGACGATCGCTTCGCATCCGTTATCAAAGACCGGCTTTCTTACCTTGAACCGAATGCAAACCCTTAATCCCAATCCTGGAGCTCTGCATGTTTAGAATTTCAGACATCGATGTCATGTCAATCTCGGTCCCTCTTAAAACACCCCTTAAGCTGGCGGGTATCACCATAGGAAATGCCGAAAACATCATAGTGCGAATTGCAGATTCGGATGGAACCGTCGGCTGGGGAGAGGCGTCCTCCGCTCCGACAATGACCGGGGAAACACCGGAAGGCATGGTCAGTGCCGTCAAATTCATGAAGAACGGATTGCTGGATATTGAGATTCAGGAATTATCCCAGATCCATCCAAAGCTCGAGAAACTGATGTATGGCAATCAGAGCGCTAAGGCCGCCATCGAAATGGCGCTTGTGGATATTGCCGCCAAACGCCTGAACGCACCGGCCTACGAGGTGCTGGGCGGGGCGAAGAGAACCAAGGCTCCGGTCATTTCTATGATTGCAGGCGCAGGT
>JANQOC010000354.1 GCA_028279265.1 Hyphomicrobiales bacterium | reverse complement strand
GTGTTTTGAGTGGTCCGCCGAGTTTCAACGCTATACGACGGAAATGATCGATGCCCGGAGTTTCGATGTTTCCGGTATCCAGATGCCCGACCATCGCGCCCTCAGGACCTATCTGTTGAAAACCGAGGGGTCGCTTCTGAGATTGGCCGCGATGTCGTTCGATAATTCTCAAGAAGTGAAGCCCGTAATTATAGAGGCAGCGGCGGAGCTCTATGGCTACACAAAACTTATGGTCAACCTGCCATTTCACAGCGCCCGCGGACTCGTGTTTTTACCCCAGGACCTGTGCGCGCAGTTCAATCTTGCGCCGGATCAATTGCAGATGGGCAGGATGTCCGATGAACTGTTGGCGCTTCTGGAATTCCTGCGAAAGGAGTGTGAGAAACTGCTGCGGGTTGTCGGCGATGAACTCGATACTGCCGACACATCGCTTATCGATATGTACCTGCCCCTGGCCCTGGTCCCCTCCTATCTGGAGGCCCTCGAACGCAATGGCGCGGATATGTTTCAGCATCCGGTAGGCATCAATCCCCTGAAGAGATTGTGGCACATTTGGCGAATGGCGCAATCCGGCAGCCTGTAGAGCGCGCCGAAGCCGATACGGCTCGTGGGAGCTGTAGCGCCGGTCTTTCAAAAAACTGCGAAAGGGCAATTGTGGTATCAGGCGGCAACCGGACAGTTGTTTGCGCGCCATTCCTTGAGATCATCAAGGGCCCGAAGGGACATTAAGCGCTTGCGTGCCCGGGATTTCTCTTTTCCCCGCAATCTTTTTCCGTTTTCGGTTCGAGGGAGTTTGATTTCCGGAAAGAGGCCGTAGTTGATGTTCATGGGTTGGAAACTGCGGACTTTGCCGCTTTCCTCAGAGCGCAGATGCCCGCCGGTGATATGATTGACAAGAGCGCCGAGAGCCGTGGTCGGGGGCGGTGGCGGCAGGTCCCGTTGCTGAATTTCCGCGGCACAGAGCTGCCCGCAGACCAAGCCGATCGCGGCGGACTCCACATATCCTTCGACACCGGTAATCTGGCCGGCAAATCGAAGTCTCGGGTCTGATTTCAGGCGCAGATTTCGGTCCAGAACCTTAGGGCTATTCAGGAATGTATTGCGATGCAGACCTCCGAGGCGGGCAAATTGCGCCTGTTCCAGACCCGGGATCATCCTGAAGATATCCTTCTGCACCCCGTATTTTAGTTTCGTTTGGAAACCAACCATGTTCCACAGCGTTCCATAGGCGTTGTCCTGTCGCAATTGCACGACCGCATGGGGTTTGGTTTCCGGGTCATGGGGATTGGTCAGCCCCACCGGCTTCAGGGGACCAAACCGCAGTGTTTCGCGGCCGCGCTCGGCCATGACCTCAATAGGCAGACAGCCCTCGAAATATGGCGTCGACTTTTCCCATTCCTGAAAATCGGTCTTTTCCCCTTCCAGGAGAGCATCCAGGAATTGATTGTATTCTGATTCCGACAAGGCGCAGTTGATGTAGTCGGCACCGGTCCCGGCGGGGCCGGCTTTATCATAGCGGGACTGGAACCAGGCTTTGTCGAAGTCTATGGATTCCTTGTAGATGATGGGCGCAATCGCGTCGAAAAACGCCAGTGCGTCCTCACCGGTCATGTGGCGCACCGCCTGGCTGAGGTTCTCGCTGGTGAGAGGGCCGGTGGCGATGATGACGTTTTGCCACTCTGCCGGCGGAGGTCCGGATATTTCCTCTCGTTCCACGGCAATCCCCGGATGGTCCTCGATGGCCCCGGTCACCGCATCGGAAAATCCATCCCGGTCGACGGCCAGCGCGCCCCCGGCTGGTAATTTGTGGGCATCGGCGCAGGCCATGATCAGCGAGTTCATTTGCCGCATCTCCTCATGCAGCAAACCGACGGCATTGGATTCCCAGTCGTCGGAACGAAATGAGTTTGAACAGACGAGTTCCGCCAAACCCCGGGTCTTGTGAGCATCCGTCATTTTCTCGGGCCGCATCTCATGGAGAACGACTTGGACACCGCTTTGGGCCGCCTGCCAGGCCGCTTCGGATCCCGCAAGACCGCCGCCGACAATATGTAGAGGACCTTTATTCATTGCTGGAATCTTTTCCCATTGACCGGCAGAACATAGAAGCAAAACATAGAAGATGTCTTCTATGAAGAAAACCCTGAAACAGAAGCGATGATCCAGTTCCCGGATTCGAGGCCGTCAGCCGGTCAAGCCTGGTCTTCGAGGATGATGAGCTTGTGGATGTCTTTCAGGTCGCCGATCTGGGTTGTCACGCTTTGCCGGCTTCTCTGATCTTCATATCCCTGTTCCAGTGCCGTCTGGTAGGCATATTCGGTGGTTAAAGCCCGGACGCCGAGCTCCTTGTTGTGTTTTTCAAGCTTGGCCGACAGGTTTACCGATGCGCCGATGACCGTATATTCGAGGCGTTCTTCATCACCAATGGCTCCAAATACGATGGGGCCTGCGGCGACGCTGGCATTAATGGCAAGCGGTGGAACGCCCCGTGCCCTGCGCTCGGCAGCCCACTCATCCGAAATGCGCATGATATCGTCAATGGCACGCATGGCGTCAGCTGCATAGGTGTCACTTTGCTCCACCGCCCCAAAGGTCGCCATGATTCCGTCGCCCAGGAATTTGTCGATAGAGCCATTTCGTTTCAGGAGCAGAGGAATGAATTTGGACTGGTATTCCCCCAAAAGTGTGACGACATCGCTCGGGTCCATGTCCGCGGCCATGTTTGTAAATCCGCGAATATCAATATTGACGATGGCGGCGTCCCGCTTGATGCCCTGACCCGGTGAGATTTGCTGTTCCGCACTTCTGATTTGCTTGGCGACGGAACCGTCGAGAAAACGGGAAAGATCCCTGGCGGCGGTTTCCGCCTCGATGGATGAGAACAGCAGCCGCTGTCCGCGCAGGAGAACCATCGCCAGGACTGCGGATACGGCAATAATCGTGATTATCTTGTCGACCTCGGCGCCGATCAGGATCGAATTGCTGGTCAGATACTCAATATAGTTTCGGGTAATCATCGTGTCTGTCGGATCAATGGTTATGACGTAGAAAATCATAATAATCCAACCGACAGCCCCGATAAGACCGGCAGCGATCACGAATCGCGGCTGAAACCTCAGGGCCCGCAAGGTGATGAACAGAAAAATATAGAGAAAGGTGGGAGTCTTCAGTGAGAATGACGCGGGCTGGCCGTATTGAATGTGGAAGCTCAGTATGAGCAGGATCAGAAGTCCGATATCAAAGAAAATTGAAACATAAACGGCCCAGTCCGGCAGTTGTGTGCGAATGGACCAGATGAGGCCGATAATTGTAAGAATGAGATAGAGCGTCAGGACCAGGGGAACGAGAGTAAAATCTGTCGATCCGTCGGTCTTGGGGCTGATGAAATACAGGAGACCAAAAAACCCCACCATCATCAGCTGCATGACCTTGATCAGGACTTCGCTGGTGGCATCCTGTTTGTCTATGGCAGATTTCACCCTCTTGGGCAGCGCCGGCCGCGTTTTCGCAGGCATGATATCGTCATACAAATCGGAAAGAACATCCGACTCATCTGACTTCGTCGGTGCAGTCGATGCCATATTGCACTCTCCCTTTCAGAAAAGGTGGCTGGAATTCGCCTCATTGTCCTGGAGTGTGGATATTTACCACCCCGCACTCCGCAGAATCGTACCCAGTTAGAAGATAAAGTTTCTATACGGATATAAAAGAACAGAGGCAATCAAATTGCCTTGATGGTTTGTGATCGTAGGGGCGGAAAGGGGCATCTTGCAACCCGTTCCCAAGATAATGCCGTGCTCTTAAGAACGAACTTATTCGGCGGCGACGGGCCGTGACCGCCCCTTGGGCTTGGTAACAATTGGTTTAAGAAACTTGCCTGTGTGGCTGGCTTTAGCCTTGGCAATCTGCTCCGGCGTTCCCGCAGCGACTATTTCGCCGCCGCCGTCACCGCCTTCCGGTCCAATATCGATAACCCAGTCGGCGGTCTTGATGACCTCCAGATTATGTTCGATGACAACGACCGTATTTCCCTGATCGACGAGTTGGTGAAGAACGTCCAGAAGTTTAGCGACGTCGTGGAAGTGCAAGCCCGTGGTCGGCTCATCGAGAATATAAAGGGTTCGCCCCGTTGCCCGGCGGGAGAGTTCCTTGGCCAGTTTAACGCGCTGGGCTTCTCCACCGGACAGGGTGGTCGCTTGCTGGCCGACTTTTATGTAGCTCAGCCCCACCTGCTTGAGGGTTTCCAGTTTATCGCGAATTGAGGGAACCGCTTTGAAAAAGTCCGCGCCTTCCTCGACCGTCATCTCCAGCACATCAGATATGGACTTGCCCTTGAACTGGATCTCAAGGGTCTCGCGATTATAGCGTTTACCCTTGCACTGATCACAGGTCACATAGACGTCCGGCAGGAAGTGCATTTCGATTTTGATGACACCGTCACCCTGGCAGGCTTCGCAGCGTCCGCCTTTAACATTGAAGGAGAAGCGGCCGGGCTTATAGCCCCGCGCCCGGGACTCGGGCAGTTCCGCGAACCACTCACGAATGGGTGTGAACGCCCCGGTATAGGTCGCCGGGTTGGATCTCGGTGTACGGCCGATCGGGGACTGGTCAATATCAATGATCTTATCGAGGTGCTGTATGCCATGAATGGATTTGTGCGCGCCCGGTGTATCGCGGCGATTATTGAGTTTGCGGGCTATGGCCTTGTAGAACGTCTCGATCAGCAGCGTGGACTTGCCGCCCCCCGAGACGCCGGTGAGACAGGTGAACAAACCAATGGGAATCGCGGCGGTGACATTCTTGAGGTTGTTTTCTTTGGCCCCGACGATTTTCAGCTGTTTCGATTTATTGATCTTACGCCTGGATTTGGGCAGCGGTATTTCCATAGCCCCGGTCAGATATTGTCCCGTCAGGCTTTTGGAGTTCGACATAATTTTCGCCGGTGGACCCTTGGCGATAATTTTGCCGCCGTGGACACCGGCCCCTGGACCGATATCGATAACGAAATCGGCGCTGCAAATGGCTTCTTCATCATGTTCGACAACGATCACCGTGTTCCCGAGGTCCCTGAGGTGTTTCAGAGTTTCCAGCAGCCTTGCATTATCCCGCTGATGCAGCCCTATGGAGGGCTCATCCAGAACATAGAGAACACCGGTCAGGCCGCTGCCGATCTGAGAGGCCAGACGAATGCGCTGGGATTCTCCCCCGGACAGGGTGCGGGACGAACGGGAAAGGGTCAGATATTCAAGACCGACATCATCGAGAAATTTTAACCGGTTGCGAATCTCCTTGAGAATTCGGACGGCAATTTCCTTGTGCTGTTCATTCAGAGTTGCAGGCAGATTTCGAATCCACTGTATGGCATCGCGGATGGAAAGTTCGGCGACCTGCGCAATGTGATGGTCGTCGATTTTGACCGCGAGCGCCTCGGGCTTAAGCCGGTATCCTTTGCAGGTTTCACATCGGTGGCGCGACTGAAAGCGGGAAAGTTCATCCCTGACCCAGGACGAATCCGTTTCCCGCCACCTGCGCTCGATATTATTAATAACCCCTTCGAACGGTTTTCGCGTTTTATATTTGCGGATACCATCGTCATAGACAAACGTCACATCGGTGTTGCCCGTGCCGAAGAGGATTGCATCGCGCACTTTCACCGGGTGATCTTGCCAGGGCTTGGTCATTGAGACCTTAAAGTGCTTGCATAAGGCCTCGAGGGTCTGCGTGTAGTAGGGGGACGTATTTCCCGTGCGGGACCAAGGCGCGATGGCCCCTTCCCGGAGGCTGAGACCCGTATCCGGGACAACGAGTTCTCTTTCGAACTTCAACTCCGTTCCCAGTCCATCGCATTTAGGGCAGGCGCCAAACGGATTGTTGAAAGAGAAAAGCCGGGGTTCAATTTCCTCAATTGTAAAACCGGAAACGGGGCAGGCGAAACGCGCGGAAAAAGTAATGCGTTCGGGCTCAACGGCGGTTGATTTTGATTTCCCTCGTTTGGCGCCTTTGGAATTTTTACTGCCTGCGGGGGTGTCCGCGAACTCCGCAATGGCAATCCCGTCAGCGAGTTCCAGGGCCGTCTCCAGTGAATCAGCCAGACGGTTTCCCATATTTTTTCGAATAACAAGCCGGTCGACCACGACATCAATATCGTGTTTGTATTTCTTGTCCAAACTGGGCACGTCAGCGATTTCGTAGAAGGCGCCGTCGACCTTGACCCTCTGAAATCCCTTTTTTTGCAATTCCGCGAATTCTTTCCGGTATTCGCCCTTGCGTCCCCTGACGATCGGGGCGAGCAGGTAAAGTCGCGTACCTTCGTCGAGGCTCAGCAGGCGATCGACCATTTGCGTTACGGTCTGGCTTTCAATGGGCAAACCCGTGGCCGGGCTATAGGGAATGCCAATCCGGGCGAACAGGAGACGCAAATAATCATAGATTTCGGTGACCGTTCCGACAGTTGATCTTGGATTCCGCGACGTTGTTTTCTGTTCAATGGAAATAGCCGGCGACAACCCTTCGATCTGATCGACGTCGGGTTTTTGCATCATTTCCAGGAACTGGCGGGCATAAGCGGAAAGGGACTCCACATAGCGCCGCTGACCCTCGGCATAGATCGTATCGAAGGCAAGGGATGACTTCCCCGAGCCTGACAATCCGGTAATGACGACCAGGTTTTCGCGCGGAATATCGATATTGATATTGCGCAGATTGTGCTCCCGGGCACCGCGTATGGAAATATTTTTCTGGCCGGTCATTATGAATGCATTTCTTCTTTGCTCTTCGGCGCGAGATTATCCCTTGATCCTTCGGATTCACAAGAGCCAATTCTCGCAATTTGGTTTTTTTTGGGATCATCAACAGATGGGAT
>JANQOC010000347.1 GCA_028279265.1 Hyphomicrobiales bacterium | reverse complement strand
GAGGATTTTTTCCTGGGTAATATAGGCGTGATACTCGATCTGGTTGGTGACCAGGGGTTCCGGGCAAAGTGAAACCGCCTCGTCAAGCAGAGCAACGGTGAAATTCGACACCCCAATATGGCGGGCCAGTCCGTCCCGTTTGGCCTTGGCAAGGGCGCCGACGGTTTCGGCAAGGGGCACCCGGGGCTGCGGCCAGTGGATCAGCAGCAGATCGACATAGTCCAGCCCCAGTGTTTCCAGGCTCGTCTCGACGGAGCGGGCGAAATCGTCCACCCGGGCATTTTCCTCGGTGACCTTGGTGGTGACAAAAAGCTCCTTGCGGTCGATACCCGATGCCCGAAGACCCTCGCCGACCCACTGCTCGGATCCGTATTTCCGCGCCGTGTCGATATGACGATAACCGGATTGGATCGCATGGGCGACAAGCCCGGGGGCCCGCTCCGGTTCGGAAAATAGCATTGTGCCATATCCGACGACGGGCATGGCGGCACCATGGGCGGTAATCTCAAACGCTTTGGCAGGTTGCATGGATGTTCCTTTGTTTTCGGCCCGGTTTCCCGGCCGTTATTCTCGACTATTGGCGTTACACGGGTGCTGGGTCCACAGAGACAATCTATATGACCGGATAATATTCCGGGACAATAGTGAGGTGACCCCGGGGAACCGTGTTCCGACAATGGTTCGGGCCGTGGTTCCGGCCCGCTCTTTCAAGATCATGGCTCTATTGTATAGGCACCCACTGTTTTGTCTCGGCTGATTGGATGCAGGCTTCAAAGGCCGCCACATTGTTGATCGCCTCATCTCCGGTTACGGGAAATTCAGCGCCACCCATGGCCGCTTCTGCAAATGCTTCCAGGGTATCCCCTACAAAGTTTGCCGCCGGAAAGTTCGTTACGGTTTCGGTTCCGTTGATTTCAGTGCGTACCAGGGATTGCTCGCCCCGCATTTCGGCCGACCCTTTCGAGCCATAGACCTGGACCCGCCAGATATCTGCCGTTGCAAATATGGCTGCGAGATAACCGCTTATCCCGCTTTTGAAGCGCAACATCATGGCCGTGGTATCGTCAATTTGACCCGTGAGCACTCGGCGATCGCTGAAGGCTGTAATTTCCGATGCCGGCCCGGCGATATGTATCATGCTGTCGAGCACGTGCACGCCTCGCGCTGACATCCCGCCCGCGGGGCACTCCGTTGGATCCGCGCGCCAGCTGCCTTCTACGAGCTTGAAGCCGGACGGACCGGATTGCTCGGTTTCAATGTGCAGGACTTCTCCGAGATCCCCATTCCTGACCGTCTCGACAAGAGCTTTGAATGCGGGCTGAAAGCGCCGTGTAAACCCCACACCCAGTGTCAGGTTTTTCGCTTTCAGGGCCTCGACCGCCTCGACCGCATGTTCCCGTTTCAAGGTCAGCGGTTTTTCGACATAGACATGCTTGTTGGCAGCGGCACAGGCAAGAATCTGTTCATAGTGGTGAGAATGGGGCGAGGCCAGTATAACCGCATGTATGGTGTCATCGGCCAGCACATCCTCGAGATTTTGTGTTGCCTGCATGTCCTGGCGCGAAAGATAAGTGTCCAGCTTCGAGGGGTCTCGGGACACGGCTTTTGTAAATCTTATTTTGTCGCTCTGATGCTGGACACTTCCAACGAGTGTCCGGCCCCATCCGCCTAGGCCGACGATTGCAGCGTTTATCATGGAACCTCCTGGTGGTTTCTTCCGTTTATGTTATATGTTCGATTTTTGATTGCTTGTTAGCGAACACCAGATTTCACTGTACCAATTTTTTCGAGACAATTCCAAAATTCCTTGCAAGGTGTCCCCGTCCCGGGAATTTCGCTAAAACAGGATCAACCGCGGCTGCGAAACTTCCCATAAGCATATTGCGCTAAAATTATCCCACACCTATACTGGTCGTGTGCTTGAAGTTTCCGTCTGACCTCTGAGGGACCTTTTCACCTCGTTGCATTTTTGAACGGATGTAATCGCACCGGCTGCGAAGAAGCGATTTCAGTCGCCAAGCCCAATAAGAAATCAAAAAAATAAGTAGTTAGGATCGCAAAAATTGTTTTGTGGTTCCATTATACGGAGGAAAAATCATCATGATATTTGCAAGAAGTTTAATGGTTGTTCTGGCCACGGTGGCGTTTGCGGCCTCACCGGCACTGGCCCAGAAGATGGATATGAAGAAAATTGAGGCCAGCGCCGCCAAGGCGAAGAATTTCCCGTCCGGGCCGATCGATTTTGTCTGTACGACATCGCCGGGATCGAGTGTTGCGGCTTGGTGCCAGAATTTGGCGAAGGGATTTTCCGACGAGCTGGGCGTGCCTGTGGAAGTCCAGTACAAGAAGGGCGGTTCCCAGCATGAGCCGGTGCTTTATGTGTCCGGAAAACCTGCCGACGGTCTGACGATGATGCATGTCAGCGCCAGCTTCTACGGATATTTCCATCTGCCGCATTACACCAAGACCTATCAGGACCATTTTCAGTTCATCGCACAGGTGGAAAACCACACCTACGGTGTCGCGGTTGCGAAGAACAATAAATGGGGCATCAAAAACTTTAAGGATATGGTCAGGGTCGCGAAGGAAAATTGCGGCAAGCTTGCCATGGGATCGAACAAGATAGGTTCAACGCATCACCGCCATCAGATAGCGTTTCTCAAGGCTGCCGGCATTGGCGATTGCGTCAAATATGTCCCCTATCAGGGCGATGGGGATACGGTAAAAGACGTCATGGGGGGGCATATTGACATCGGTCAGGCAAGCCCTCGTACCTGGCGACCGCATCTGAAGGCTGGCACGGCAATTCCGATTGTTATGAAGCTTGATAAGCCGCTCGATGATCCGGATTGGAAAAGCGTTCCTACGGTTCGCGATGTCGGACTCAACTATGAGATCCCGCATCACTGGCAGGGTCTTGCTGTCAAGAAAGGCACACCGGAACCGATTATGGATAAGTTGATCCTGGCTTTGCACAATATGTACAAACGCCCTTACTTCAAGGAGTACCTGTCCAAGGGGACTCACATCGATCTGAACATTCGTGATGATCGCGATTGGATCAACGCCGATATGGCCAAGAACCAGGCCGTCGTCAAGAAGTTCATGATCGAAAACAAGATGATCAAACCGGACTCCTGATCCGAACGAATTGCAATATGGCGGACGATATCATTCGTCCGCCGTTTTTCTTGCATTGTACACCACCCTTGCCCCAAGATGCGCGATGGCTTCCCATTCTTAAGTTTTTGGGTCAATGCGCGCAGGAGTACGTTTATGCCCGACGGGATTAAGTCACAGCCGCACTCACGATTTGAATCCGTGATCCCGATGAAGCCCGCTGTCCTGGTCGCTACTTTCCTGATCTTCCTATGGCTTCTGTTCATGCTCTACGAGACCACCAATATGGCGCCGGCAATTCTGCCCGGCTATCCCGGTGATGCGTTTTTTCCGAGACTGGTTCTCATTTACGGATTGATCTGCTCTGGCTTTATCCTGGTCAGAGGCTTGCTGTTACAACGTGGTTCGTCTCTGACGGCCGGAGAGGCAGAAACGTTTTCTATTCATTTGCCCGAATTTGCAGCAGTCTGCCTTCTCGTCATTGCCTATGGCCTTCTGCTGCAGCCGGTTGGCTTTGAAATTACGACGTTCGCACTGATGATGATCCTGTTGACGCCGCGTATCCGCGCCGGCGGGCTCGGTGCGGGACGGTCGCTGCTGTACGCCCTGGGGCTAGCGCTGCCGACAACCCTTATCTGCTACGTGGCTTTCGGGCTGATACTCCGGATCCCGCTGCCGCTTCTTTTCCTGCCCCGCTATATCCATTACTAGAGGCGTGTGACCCATGGAAACTTTTTTCACGAATCTCGTCCTCGCCTTCGGCAATTTGAATTCCATTACCATTATTCTGACCATGCTCGCCGGCGTCGCTGTGGGCATTATTCTCGGTGCCCTACCCGGATTTGGCAGCTCGCAGGCGCTGGCGCTGCTGTTCCCGGTAACCTTCGCCATGACCGTGGATCAGGCCGTCCTGTTTTTCCTTGCGGTTTACTCGGCCGTTGAATATGGGAGCTCGATCCCCGCAATCCTTATACGGACGCCGGGAACAGGCGCATCTGCGGTCACGGTTCTCGATGGTTACACCATGACCCGCCAGGGGCTGGCACGCAAAGCCTTGAGAATATCGCTCTATTCCGGCGTAATCGGCGGAACCACAAGCACGCTCATCTTTATCCTTGCGGGCACCTCGCTCGGCTATGCCGCCCTCGCTTTCGGACCAGCCGAATTAGCAGCTGTCGGCGTCTTCGGCCTGGCCATCGTTGGCAGCTTTTTCGGGAAAGATCCGTTCCGGGGCTTCCTTGCGACCGGTATCGGGTTGCTCCTTGCGACAGTCGGTTCATCAGGCTTCGGCGGTACACGCTTCACCTTTAATGAGAGCTATTTGATGGATGGCATCCCGCTTGTTGTCGTCATCATCGCCTTCCTCGCCGGCCCCGAGGCCTTTCGTCTCCTGGTCGACAATCGCAGCACCATCGAAAAAAGAAACGATGTCGATGCTGCCGAAGTCAGGGAGCGTAATCGGGTTACCCGCGAAGATGTCAAACTTCTAATACCGACTTGGCTGCGCGGCAGCCTTCTCGGGACTCTTGCCGGGATCATTCCCGGTTCCGGCGGTTCGGTCGGGGCCATGCTCGCTTATGGCGAAGAGAAGCGCTGGTCGAAACGTCCCGAAAAATTCGGCACAGGTATTCCCGAAGGCATAGCGGCACCCGAAGTCGCCAATAACGCGGTCGTTGCGGGTACACTCGTGCCCTCGCTCTCCCTTGGTGTTCCGGGGTCGGGGGGCGCGGCAATCCTGCTCGGAGTGCTGATCAGCAAAGGCGTCGTACCGGGACCGATCATGTTCCGCGAACAGCTTGACTTTGTGATGACCGTTTTCGTTGGATTGCTGCTGATCAATCTGTTCCTGCTTATCACCGGGCTCCTTGGCACACGTATGTTCAGCCTTGTTGCGCGGGTGCCGCTGCGTATCCTGGGGCCTTTTGTGCTGCTCCTGATCATAGCCGGCAGCTATGCCTATGCCAATTCCACGTCCCACATCGCCATGGTTTTGGTGCTGTCGGCCATTGCCTATCTACTGGAGAAAATCAATATTCCGGTCGTCCCCATCGTTCTCGCCTTTATCATGGGGCCGATCATCGAACAAAATCTGAACCGAGCCCTCATTATCACGAGCGGCGAATTGTTACCCATAATCACCCGCCCCATAACGGTGACGATCCTTTTACTGGCCCTGATCACCGTTATCTACAGCATGATCGCCATCTACCGTGACACGAAACGGGCCGGAGTGCGCGAACAGGAACTCTGACACGCGAACTCAGAATATGGTGTTCATTAACTCCGGGGTCATGGCGAGTTGACGGAATCCGTTACGCCTCAAGAACTGATGGCGCGGTGCCTGGCATGTTCTGGCTTCCTCCTTTTGAGACTTACATACCGTTTGGATTTTGCAGGCTCTTAGAAGTTCAGAGAGTGTGTCCGGCGTCGATCACGATTCTTGTTCCCGTGGCTGTCCGCAGATGACTCACACACGCGAATACGGCCCGGGCCACATCCTCCGGCTCCACGACACGCTTCAGAGGAATGTTTTCGGCCTTGGCTTCCAGGGCCGCTCGGTCTCGGCCCGCGACAAAGTCCGTGGCGACCGATGCCGGAGACACACATAGAAAACGTACCTCCGGTCCAAAGACCCGGGCAAACGATTTGGTCATGGTGTCCAGGGCCGCCTTTGCCGCACAATATGCGATATTACTGCCCGATCCCGTAAATCCGGAAACGGATGATATATTGACCACAACGGCGTCTCCGGATCGGGTAAGTAGCGGCAGGGCCCTGCGGGTAACGGAATAAGGGCCGCGGGCATTGGTCAACAGGATGTCATCGAACAGGTGTTCGTCAAGCGCATCCAGATCCCTGTGGGGGATGGGTCGGGTCGTGCCGGCGGAATTGACCAGAATATCCAGCTTCCCAAACTGCCGGTCCAAAAGAGCTATTGCCTGGTCGATGGAGGCGGGATCGCGGATGTCGACTTGCGCAACAGCGTGGCCGGTACCCGGTAGCCGATCTATTAATTGCTCGGCGCGTTCAACTCCCGAGTGGTAGCCGATAATTACGGTACAGCCGGCCTCGGCGAGTATTGTTACGGTCGCGGCGCCGATGCCGCTTGATCCGCCGGTAACGAAAGCCGTCTTGCCCTTGAGTTCCGTGGAATTTGCCATAGGTTCTCCCTTTGGTTGTGACCCTCATTGCTGGCAAACCCTGGTCGTTAGCCGACCCGATTTGAGGATCCTTATTCTAGTGTCAGATATGATCTGTACATTGCAAAATGGTTTTACGACTCCCCACCGGGCCCACGGGAACTGTCTCTGGACAAGTGTGCCGTACCGGAAATGGGAAGGTCCCCGGGCAGACGAATGTAATCCCGGTTGATGGAGGCGATATCGCTAAGGCCGATGGCGGCCATGGTCCGGCGAATCTCGGCCTCGAGTATTTCCAGGGCACGGGTCGCACCGTCCTGACCGGCGGCGGCGAGACCATAGAGTGTCGCGCGTCCAATCGCGATGACGTCAGCCCCGAGCGCCAGTCCTTTCAGCACGTCGCTGCCCCGGCGAACACCGGTATCGGCGATGATGGTCATTCGCTTCTCGACCGCCTCTACGATTGCCGGCAATGCGTCCCACCCGGTAATTGCGGCGTCGTTTACGTTGCCCGCATGATTGGAGACGAAGATACCATCGACACCGCAATCGGCGGCGAACCGCGCATCTCCCGGGTGGAGAATACCCTTGACCAACAGTTTGCGGGGCCAGAGATCGCGAAGGCGTTTCAGGAAGTCCCAGTCCAGGCTATCGTTGCGGTTCAAAAAGCTGCCCGTGGCCGCGGAAACATAACGGGTGGCGTTAGCTTTGTGTTCTTCGGGAATGTGGATATTGGTAAATGCCGGGATACGTCCTTCGGAAAGCATGTACCGGCCCATTGTACCGATGAGCCAGCGGGGATGGAGAACACTGTCAATGGCGGTACGCGGAGTGATGCGCGGGGGAAAGACGAGGCCGTTACGGATGTCGATTTCGCGATTATTGTAGACGGGGGAATCGACGGTGAGTACCAGGGCTTCGAAACCGGCATTGAGCGCGCGCTCGACGGTGACCATGGCCGCTTCCTTGTCCTGCCAGACATAGAGCTGGTACCATTGTGTGCCGCCGCCATTGGCAATAATTTTTTCCATATCCGTATTGGAAGTGCTGGCCAGTGTGAAAGGAATGTTGGCTGCGGCTGCCGCGCGGGCGAGAGCCGTTTCTCCCCGGTACCAGACAAATCCTGCCGGTCCTGTCGGGCCGATCAATAAGGGCAGGTCATGACGCTTGCCGAACAATTCAATTCCCGGATCCCGCTTCGATACATCACGTAATATCCGCGGCATGAGTTTGATACGGTCAAGGGCCACGCGGTTATCGCGCATGGATATTTGGTCTTCACTACCTTTGTCACAGAAGTCGAACAGCGATTTTGTGAGTCGCCGGCGGGCCATTTTGCGCAGATCGCCGATGTTGAGCGCTTTTCGTTTTATCATTGTTTTTGTGCACCCCGATTGGTCCCGGCCGGCCGACCGGACCCCTTAACCAAAGTCAGTAATCACTCTTCACCAGACCTGCCGGACGGAAACGCGATCATGTTGTAGATGGTTCATAACTACCATAGGGCAGGCTTAATTACATAGAAAAAGAAGCTCCGGTTTGGATCAAAACGTGGATATCCGAATTGCAGATTATTGCGGACCCCGGGATCCTGGACAAGGGTCCAAAAAAACGCGATGCCCGTTGGAGCTTGCGGGCGCGCCGCGCTATGATCACTCTGTACTCGCAAGGCTTTTATAAATTTAGACGTCGTCTTACAGAAAATAAAAATACAGGAAAATGAAATGCTGAAAACTGGAATTGCAGGTCTTGGTTGGTGGGGAAAAGAACTCGTCCGCGCCGTTTACGACAAGAGCGACGTCATCGCGTTTGTTCAGGCCGTCGATTTGAACCCGGACAATGTCCGCTCATTTGCGTCCTTACATAATATCGAACTCTGTGAGTCTTTCGAAACCCTTCTCGAGTCGGAGGACATTGAGGCGATTGTACTAGCGACACCGCATTCCCAGCATGTAGAGCAGATCATTGCCTGTGCGGAAGCCGGGAAACACGTCTTTAGTGAGAAACCCCTGGCCCTGAACCTGAGGGAAGCAAAGCGTGCTGTAGACGCCGTTCAACATCACAATATTATATTTGGCCTGGGCACGGATCGTCGTTTCCTGCCGGCAATCATGGACCTGAAAGCAATGATGGAAAACGGGGAACTGGGCCGGATTCTCCAGGTCGAGGTTCAGTATTCCAACGATAATATGTCGAAGGGCGTTACCGGCAACTGGCGCAAACTCCCAAGCGAAGCCCCGGGAGCGGGAATGACCGGTCCCGGACTGCATGCCCTGGATGCGCTTGTCAATCTTGCCGGACCCGTTGCAAAAGTGTCGGGTAATCTCCGTCAGCCCTTCGGGTCGGAAGAACCACTGGATGCCATTTCCCTTCGCCTTGAGTTCGAAAACGGTATAACGGGCTTGCACGGATGTGTTCGCGGTTGCCCCAGATTTTTCCGGGTTGCCGCCTTTGGTACCGGTGGCTGGGCGGAGGTGCGAGATTTCAATGAATTGCACTACCACAAATCGGATGAAAAGCGATCTGCACAGTTTTACGAACCCGGGCGGGCCACTCAGCAAACGCTGGAAACTTTTGCCAATGCCGTCTTGCATCGGCAAAGCTTTCCCGTGTCGACGGATTCCATGCTGTACACGGTCGCGGCATTTGAAACCGTCATTCGGTCATTTGAAACGGAAGCTATCATTGAGGTCCCAAGCCTCTGACCGAAAGCCCGGAAAAACCGCTTTCTTCCGGTATTAATCGTTGTTTGGATCCCAGTCCGGCTCGAAGGGCGGTCGCACACCGCGGTCGTTTTTCGGCAGGCCCTCGATATCCTCCATATCTCCGGCATCCAGGGAAAAATCGAAAACATTAAAATTTTCCGCAATAATTTCCCTGCGACTTGATTTGGGGATCGGCATCACCTTGTCCTGTTCGAGTTGCCAGCGGATAGCGACCTGTGCCGGAGTTTTATCGTACTTTGAGCCGATCGCCTTCAATATGTCGTTCTCCACGATGCGGCCCGTGGCTATTGGGGAATGACCGGACAGGATCATGTCGTGGGAGAAAATGCACTCATTGAGTTTCTTTTGTCGCAGCAGGGGATGGTATTCGATCTGGTTCGTAAAGAGTTTGATATTTAACCGGTCAACGGCCTCTTCGATCATAGGAACCGTGAAATTAGCGACACCAATGTGCCGTGTCTTCCCTTCCGACTGGAGTTCGGCCATGGCACCCAGTGTTTCGGAGAGGGGAATTTCCGGGACCGGCCAGTGAAGCAGCAGCAAATCCACATAGTCCGTGCGCAGCTTGTCGAGGCTTTCCCGGGCACTTACCAGAACATCATTACTGGCGGCATTGGCCATTCCGATCTTTGTTGTAAGAAAAATCTCTTCTCTCGGGACCGGTGAGGCTTCGAGCGCAGACCCGACATCTTGCTCATTTTCATATCGCTGGGCAGTATCGATATTGCGATATCCGATTTCAAGGGCCCATTTTACCGCATTGGCACAATCCTCCCCCTGCATGCGAAAGGTGCCGAAGGCGAGGGCCGGCAGTTGTGAGCCCTGGTGCGTGATGGTTTTCATAAACCCGGTCTCCGTCGGTGAAGTGAAACCTAGGAGGCGTTCTTATCGGCGGGATTGCCGTGAATGCCCCACGAGGTATCCTTGGCGGTGATAAACAGAAAATCCTCATCTCCGACGACTTCTGCGGAGTGGACGACATTTGGCGGAATGTGCACGATTTCGCCTTTCTCGACCACTTTCACATCGCCTTCGATGTCGTATCGGACACGTCCCTGGAGAACGATGATGAATTGTTCGTTGGGGTGGGAGTGGGCTTCGGCCTTGGTTCCTGCGGGAATACAGATATCGCCAAAAATTATGCGCTCACCTTCCACCCAGGTTCCAACCGCAGTGCTGTAGCCGCGCCCGGCTTCCGCTTTATCCATCTCTTTTGTGTCGTAATAATATTGGGTCATGTTCAGTTTTCCTATCTTAGCGTCGCATATATTATCGAAAAAGAACGCCGGTCCTTTGGATCTTTCGTCAGGGTGGGGGGAACGAACGCAAAACCCGGCAGCAGGTCATCTCAAGCCCGTCTATCCCGGTTAGGTCTACCCCAATCCGGTCTATCCCAGTCCGGCCCACCAGGTCGCTTTCGGGAACGGGACATAAAACACGCGCAGGAAGATGAAATAGGCGGCGACACAGGTCGCAAAGGGTACGACGATGGCCAGGGCAACATTGCGGGGTGTTTTATCCAGGGTCAGATGCAGTGACGTCAGGGTTAACATCAGGAAACTCGCAAGCCAGAATCCGAGCCCGTACATCAGAAACATATAAGCAAGCACGATCAGGAAGAAAATGATCACATCAGAGTAGATATCCCGGTCTTCCCGGACCAGACGAATCATATCCGGCGCTTGTTCCATGATGACCGCGAACACAACGCGGGCGACCAGGGCCACAGCAATTCCCAGAATGAGGTAGATGGCCAATAACGGAAAGATCCAGTTCTTTACATCATCACCGGCCGCATTCCAGGCAACGCCACCCACTGCGAATAGAACCAGCGCGGTCAGCAAGTCTCGATCCATTAACCTTTGCACGCGGCAATCTCCTTCAATTCAACCACTGCTTCCGACCTCGACCGCGACATTTTCGCGCTCCTTTGCTTCGCGTTCTTTCGCCCGATCCCTCCTGTTTGTCCATACGGCCAGGGCAACGGAAAGAATCGTCAGCGTGATAAGTATGATATTGATTGTCCCGCTAAAGAATATCTTTCCGACCGAAGAGGCATCGGCGATATACAAGGCCTGCACCAGGGAGGGTTCGATGATCGGTCCCAGAATAAGGCCGAGACCGATAGGACCGGGATGGAAGCCCAGCGGCC
>JANQOC010000338.1 GCA_028279265.1 Hyphomicrobiales bacterium | reverse complement strand
TTCAATGCCGAGGCGATAATCTCTGCGGACCGCCGATGCGAGATATCATGATAATGAAGCACATAATAATAGAGGGCTGCCACGGCCTCGCGGGGGTCCTCAACCAATGTTTTCTGCGGCTTGTGAACTTTGAAGCGCCAGTGCGTGCGGCGGCCGAACTTGTAGACGTCATCGGCAAAACCCACAATGTCATGGGCCATGTCCGAGGCCATGCGCAGACGCCAGACGATGAAAGCCACGGTACCAACAACACTTAATAAAGATATCAGGATATGCATAACGTCCTCCGATAGGTTTCTTGTTGCACTCCTGAAGTCGTTCCGGCGCCGAATTAAGTTC
Organism: Hyphomicrobiales bacterium; assembly: GCA_028279265.1. Taxonomy (GTDB): domain Bacteria; phylum Pseudomonadota; class Alphaproteobacteria; order Rhizobiales; family CAYWUX01; genus JANQOC01. The sequence continues at coordinate 6,838 of JANQOC010000338.1, read as the reverse complement.
AAATTTCCTGAAACTTTTTGAGATTTGAAGAGCCTGAGGTTCTGGGGATCGTTTGCCGTGGCTGGTTGTTAGCCTCTATCTGGCACCTATTTAGGTGAAAAATCAGCGCCCGGAGCGGCAAGGGGGCTTGAAAATATTCATAATAAATGGCGGCAATCCATGGTCTTTCGTTCAATTTTCGCTAAAAATGGAAAATATTTACATTAGATTTGAACCTTTCACGGGGTCGCTGCGACGAAATCAGTGGATCACGCCGAAAGAGGAGGCAATCCGGTTGGCTATGTCGACATCAGATGTTGATCTTATCCAGCGCATTTCCGCGGGCGACAGTACGGCCATACAGGTCCTGTACGGTCGCCATCATGTGAAGATATTTCGTTTTGTGATGCGGTTTGTGAAGAATGAAGCCCTGGCGGAGGAACTGACCAATGAAGTTTTTCTGGATGTCTGGCGTCAGGCCGGGCGCTTCGAAGGCAAATCGGCAGTTTCGACCTGGATGCTTTCGATCGGTCGCAACAAGTCGATCAGCCTGCTGCGTAAGAAACGGGATGAAGCTTTAGATGACCGACAGGCGGAACAGATTGCCGATCACGGTGATGATCCGGAGCAGGCGGCTCAGAAAGCCAATAAGGGCGAACTTATGCGCCGATGCATAGAGCAATTAAGTGACGAACACAGGGAAGTTATCGATTTGGTTTACTACCATGGCAAAAGCGTCAAAGAAGTCGCGGAAATCATCGAGGTTTCTCCGAATACCGTAAAGACGCGCATGTTCTATGCCCGAAAAAACCTTTCTGGTCTGCTCAAGGAAGCTGGAATAGATCGAGGTTGGCCATGAGCGAAAACAATGATTTGAACACCTTAAGCGGCGATGAAATCGAACTGCTGTTTCCCTGGTATATCGCGGGAACTCTTGATGAGCCCGACCGCAGGAGGGTCGAGGCCTATCTCGAAGCACATCCGGAAGCGGCCGCCCAATTGGAGTTGATTCGCGAAGAACAGGAAGAAACCATCCTCTCCAACGAATCCCTGGGGTCCCCTTCGGCGGCGGCACTGGGAAGATTGATGCATGAGATCAATGCCGATTCTGCCAAACCCTCGCTCGCGACACAGGCCAAATCCGGCATTATGGGCGTTCTTGATAATTTCATTGCCGGTCTTTCCCCCGGCGCTTTACGCTGGACCGGTGCCGGCGCTCTGGTCCTGCTGATCGCCCAGGCCGTTATTATCGGTGGACTCCTTGGACCTGGGGACCAGTCCCCGAACAATTATCAAACCGCCACGGGTACGGAGCAAACGGCGGCAGAGGGAACGTTTTTACTGATCAAATTTGCCCCTGGTGCTACGGCCGAACAAATCGGTCAGCTCATGTCAGACGAAAGCGCCCGGATTGTTGACGGACCGAAACCGGGCGGTTTTTACAAGGTAAAAATTGCCAGTCGTGAACTTTCCGAGGCGGACATCGACGCCACCCTTAAAAAGATCACAAATCTGAGGAATATTGTTGAACAGGTTCTGGTGGCTGATTAACCTGAAGAGGCCGGATAAAGTGTCCGAAGGACAACCCGATTGTTGCCCCGACCTTGGACCCGACTGTGGGATAGATATGATGCAAATCTCGACCCGAATAAATTTTTTGACACCAAAACGATTTTTGAATGGGCCCGCCAATTACGGGCGGACACATTCCGCACTGATGTTGGCTGCAGTCCTGATCCTGGGTGCACCACTCGTAGCAAAAGCAAATGCACAGAATTCCGTCCCCGGCGTATCTGTAAAAACCGATCTCTCAGAATATCGTACGCGTGGCAATCTTCCCGGTGTTTCCCGGCAAACCGTAACAACCCGATTTTTGCGCCTGGCCCAAAATAGACCCGGTTCCGTCAATCACCCTACTGGCAACCCGCCCAAACGAACCAAACCCAAGATCCCGGCCGGAACGTTCAAACTGATCATCGATCTGGCCAATCAGCCGAAAAAGGACAAACCTCCGAAAACACGTCCTCCCAAAAAGACGGCCAAACCAAAATACAAGCCGAAGAAAAAAACGAAATCGGCAACGAAGAAGAGCCGTAAACCTCGCCGCACACAAACGGCAAATACCCCGCGTCGTTCGCCGGTCGGTAATTTGCCCCTGCGTCGTGAACGAGAGGTCGTCGTCTTTCTTGCAACCGATCGGCCGGCGGATCTCGCCAACGAACTGGCTGAGACCTATCAGCTCGAACTGCTGGACCGGTATGACTCGATAGTCCTCGAAGGCAGCCTGCAGCGCTACCGCGTCAGCGGCACCGGTAATATCGACGTGGCCCTTAACGCACTGCGAAATGACAATCGCGTTGATGTGGCCACCTACAACAGCATTTTTTATGCCCAGGAGCAGTCGCGAAAATATGCGCGTATCGAAGCCCAATATGCTTTGAAAAAAATCAAGTTGGTCCGCGCCCATGACATATCCCGCGGCCGCGACGTGAAAGTGGCGGTCATCGACTCCGGCATAGATCTCACGCATCCGGATATTTCCGAGAGTATTGTCAACAGTTACAATGCGGTCCAGGACTCGGAATATCGGGCCCACCCTCATGGCACGGCCATCGCCGGCATTATCAGTGCCAATGGCGAGGTTCAGGGCGTGGCCCCCATGGCCAAGCTGCTGGCGGTCCGAGCCTTTTTCACCGGCAACAAGAAACGACCTGCGGAAACCAGCTCGTTTATTCTCATGCGCGGTATTGACTGGGCCTACGATAAAGGCGCGCGTATTTTTAACCTGAGCTTTGCCGGTCCCCATGATCCGCTGTTGAAAAAAATGCTGAACCGGATCAGCAAAAAGGATGGTGTTCTGATTGCTGCTGCCGGTAATGGCGGCATTAAAGCCGGTCCCGCCTATCCCGGTGCCTATCGCAACGTCCTTGCGGTTACAGCCATCGACGAAGCCGATAAACTCTACAAAATGGCCAATCGCGGCCACTACGTTTTTGCCTCCGCCCCTGGTGTCGACATCCTGGTGACGTCGCCGGAGAAGAAATACCGCTTCTCATCGGGCACATCTCTGGCGGCAGCTCATGTCAGCGGCCTGGTCGCACTTTTGCGGGCCACCAATCCGACACTTTCGGGCAAGGAAATTCGAAGGATTGTCGAGAAGACGTCTTTTGACCTCGGACCGAAAGGCCGGGACAAACAGTTCGGCGCCGGCCGTGTCGATGCCAACGCCTCACTCCGGCAGATGCCACGGACGGCAAAAAAATAGCACGCAATTATCTCTGTAAATTGCCATTGGTTTCCAGGCCGGTACCGCCGGTCTGGTTCCGAGTGCTCGCCTTTATGGGCGGATAACACGACCGATTCTAGAGCTAAATCTATTTACTATGTATTATCTCGAAATATATTAATATTATCATTATTTATGCTTGAATAAAATTCATGTTTACTTATTATAAAACGGATGGTACAGATTAATTATAAATAATACTTATTATTATTTATTTATATTATTAATTTAAATTGATAAGGAGGAAAACATGACCTCTCGTGTTTCTCCCGTTGCCGAGGAACAGATCACTGATCAAGGCGTACGGGAAAGGCTTCAGCAGGCCCGTGAGGGATGGTGGCTCGATGCCCAGATGTTCGGCGTCATCGGCCGTGTGCCAAGCCTTTTGAATACTATCGTTCCTGTTTTTGAGAGCTTCTTTATTGCCGGTCGCATCGAACCGCATATCTTTGAAATGATGCGTCTGAAGACCGGTCAGATCAATGATTGCGCCTACTGATGTACGGTTAGAGCGGACGCCGTGAGCGACCAAGTCAAACCAAAAGAAGATGCTGTATTCGGAGCAGATAAAACGGCTCTGTCCCGACGTGAAACTCTGGCCGTTGAACTGGCCGAGCGTATAGCAGGGGATCCCCACACTGTAACTTCGTCATTCTGGAATACTTTGAAAGAAGAATTCACGGATGATGAACTCGTTGAAATGACGTTTGCGTGCGGCATATTCAACTGGGGCAACAAGTTCAACATCACAATGCAACTTGATACCGACGGCACAACTTACGAAAAAGGTATGGAATATCGTGAAGTTGAACCCGCCTAGGCTGCATTCCCTGGGTTGAACGATTATTGCCGGGTCCCCGCAGATCCCATGTGGGGACCTGAGTTGATTTGGCACTCCCGTTTCACATTAGACACTATGCAACGCGTCAGAATTCGGGCGCCAGAAAATCCAACACCAATCTATTTCCTAAAACTTTGCACAGGAACGACAATTATGAGCACGGCTACCCCTATTACAACACTGACGGAGTTTGAAACCTCCCTGGAGCAGGATGAAATTGTGATCGCCAAATTTGAAACTCGCCAGTGTGTCATCTGCCGGCGCCTGGAACCGGGGCTGAAAATTGTCTCAGACAGTTACGGTGACAAAATCAAGATTCTTCAGATTGATGCCGACGACCTCATGCCCCTGGCAGAGCGGTATGCCATCCGTGGTGTCCCCTCTCTCCTGCTTTTCAAAAACGGTACGGAAGTCGGACGGTTGAACGGATTTCATACGACCAGTGCCCTCACCGAGTGGGTTGCTCCGCACATGGAGTAGCCATCACCCGCCCGGTTTGAAATCATTGGGAAGGATCTGTGATCTCATATGTTCCATCGCCCAATAACTGAGATGGACTTAGGCAGGCAATTCGCGTTCATATCCGCTGATACACGCACTCACGGACGAGTACAGTGAAAGCGGACGTTCAATGTGGTCCGGCGCAGTAATGTCAGACTCAAAGAAGACTGACACAATGAAGACAGGCTAAGTTAAGCTAGGCTCAGTGAACGTGAACCCCTTCGGTGACATCCTCTGCGGATACATTTCCCTCCGATACCAGGCGAAATACCTCCAATTCACCCGAAAGGCCGCGCAATTTGTGGTGCCCGGACGTCCGGGTCTTGATGTTTACCGGCAGGCTTTTGACAAAATCTGATCCCGTCAGAATGACGACTTCATCGTCCGGGGCAATGGATTTTCCGAGCTGTTCCAGCCGTGCGGCAACGTTCACAGGCTCACCGATAACCGTGTAGTTGCGGCGTGCACTTGATCCGATCGTCCCGACAACAACTTCGCCGGACGACAGGCCAATCCGCAGTCTCAGATTGTCACTCAGCTTTGAATTGCGGGTTGCAATGGCTTCGGCAATTTTGATAGCCGCCCGCGCCGCCCTTTCCCGATGATCATTTTGATGTTCTGGGGCACCCCAGAAGGCCATCACAGAATCGCCGATGAATTTATCCACCGTACCGCCTTCGGCTTCGACGATATCGGTAATCAGTTCAAAATGCTCATTGAGAAATCGGGCCGTTTCCTCGGCCCCCATGGCATGAGTCCGGTTCGTGTAACCGACGATATCCGTGAACAGGATGGTCACATCCCGAAGTTCGGTACCAATGTCGCCGTCGGACGCCTGCTCCAGGAGACGCAGCACCAGGGCCCGGGGCACAAAACGGGAAAAGGCGCTGAGGCCTGTTCGCGCGGCATTGAAGGCCGTGCGTGCTTCCTCAATGTCCCGGATCCGTGAAGGCGGCAGTTTTGGAAATGCGTCAAGATCGAAAGACCGGAGTGCATTAGCTGCACGCGCCAGCCGGTTAATGGGCCTGGTAACAAGCCGTGCCAGATAGGCTGCGAGAAGAATTGTCAAAACCAGTAATCCGCCGGCAATAAAAAAGGCCGTCTGCTGCTGACGCAGGGTCGAACCGAATTCCGCTGCCGGAATATGCAGCCCCACTATGATCGGAAACCCGTGGGTGGGCCCCATGTCTTCAAACAGAAAAAGCGTCCTTTGTCCGCCATCGCTGCCGCGGGATATATGGCCGCCAAGGCCGCCGGGATTACGATGGACAATGGACTCTGTTTGCCAGATTTTCTGCAGGACCTCGTCTTTGAATGTTGCGAGCTCATAAATATTTTTAAACTCTTTTTTCTCCGACAGCAGGGGATGTGCGACGACATGATCGCGCCGCCACAGCACAAAGGGCGTTCCGGCTGAACTGCCGCTTTCTTTAATCACCTGAGACAGGTTGTCAGCGTCGAGATTAACAAGGACAAGGATTCGATCATTGGACACCGGGGCCGACCAGCGATGAAACACAAGGATGCGCCGGGCAATCTGTTGTCGCGAATCCGGAAATCCCCAAAAATCAGTACCTTTTTTTAATTTATCGCCGGACTTCCAGAAGCGAGGAACGGTGCGGAACTTCAGGGACCCCTGACCATTGCGCATCACCATGAATACCTTTTGGTCCGGCGTCACAACTATAACCCGCCGCACGTCCGGGGACAGCGAAATGGCTGTCTTCAAAACGAGTTCCTTCGCCTGCAGGTCCTCAGGATCGATGGTCGACAAACCCTGCAGCACGGCGTCTGCAACCTTGGGGCCCAGGCTCATATAGTTGATGACCAGGCGCTCCACTTGTTCAGACAGCAGATTGCCTCGCTGAAGCATGACATTCCGGATGCTCTGGTTGGAGGAGCTCCAGCTCAACCACAGGACAGAACCCGCCGACAACAGAACCGAACCGCCAACAAAGAGAACAAGCAGTTGCAGCAGGGAGATACTTGGTCTGTATTTCATTGCCATCTAGATTCGGCCTTTCTGCGGGACGAAATGATCCCAGTAAGTACAATCGTGTAACTTTTGACGGTTCCCCAATCTTTATGACACTTGGACCATTGCGTACGCAGTAAATCCAGTCCGATTGGTTTTACGATCCTTATAGGGTTTTCCGTCGCTCCGCGGCAATCGAAGTTCCGGTCAAATTACTGGATACTCCCGCAACATATCGTTTTTCCTTGTTAATTCG
>JANQOC010000328.1 GCA_028279265.1 Hyphomicrobiales bacterium | reverse complement strand
CTCAACGCTGGAGGTTTGCTCGTTTACTGTACATGTTCCCTGGAACCGGAAGAGGGACCCGAGCTGATTTCGAAAATGCTCAGCGCCCGTGACGATATTCAACTCGTTCCTTTCGACCGGAACGACAAAATCATTAATACCGATTGGATCGTCGATGGCTGCGTGCGGACTTTGCCATTCTTCATGCCCATGGGAACACCCGAACTGTCGGGAATGGATGGATTTTTTATCGCGCGTCTCGCCAAGCTCGAGTGATACCGACAAATGCCCGCGAACGATATCAGCCGAACATCCAATCTTACGGTTTACGCTCTGGGAGAACTTCAGCGCGCCGCTGTTGGAAGTGTCCTGAAATCTCCCATGAACAGGTGGAGATATGGTGGCCCTCCCGTGCAGGGTCTGCTTCTCATTCCCCAGGACCTGCGCACCTGCGATCCGAGTTTCGCGGTGGAGATCGAAAATGGTTATTTTGGATTGGCAGGCATTGCCATGCGTACGCAGGGGGCCTCGCCCTTCGCTCTGGCAACTCCGAACACGGCCTGGACGAGAGAACTCCACGGGTTTTCATGGCTGCGGCACTTGAAAGCGGCTGACGACGAGGTTTCCCAATCTTATGCCCTGAATCTCTTCCAGGACTGGGCCTCCCACTACAAGTATTGCAGAGGCATCGCCTGGCAGCCGCAAGTTGTCGCCAGGCGGATCATATCCTGGCTTAGCCATTCCAACCTGCTTCTCGACGATACGGATGCGGAGCAACATGCCATCTACCTGCAGAGTCTGACGAAAAATATTCGCGTCCTGTCAGGTTCCCTTGCCCAGGCACATGATGGCTATCCACGTCTGTTATCTCTTGTAGCGCTCGTCCTTGCGGGTTTATGCATCGATCAGCAGGACAAGCTGATCGAAGACAATCTCAAGCGATTGTGCTTCGAACTGGACCGGCAGATCGATGGACAAGGCGCGCACATTTCCCGAAACCCGGATATTGGCTGCAGTTTGCTCCTCGATCTCCTGCCCATGAAACAGTGTTTTTCGCCGCGGCATCAGGAAATCCCGGAATCGATCCTGAATACGATCGAACGTTTGCTGTCGTTCTTGAAATTCATCAGGCTCGGAGACGGTGCCCTGGCGCGCTTTAACGGTGTCTCCTTCACCAAGCCCGACATTCTGGGCACGGTCATGTCCTATGATGAAAGCGTTCCATTGAAGGACGGTGCAACGGCGATGTCCGGTTATATCCGCTTGCAGGGCCAATCCTCGACCCTGTTGATGGATGCCGGAGAACTGCCCGGTCTGGCTTATAGTGACAGTGCGGGCGCCGGCAGCCTGGCCTTTGAACTCAGTCGCGGAATTTGGCCAATATTTGTGAATTGCGGCGCGCCAAACGCGACGAATGTCAACTGGCGATTGCAGTCCCGCATGACGTCGAACCATAACACATTGACCATTGAAGACTCTTCTTCGGCGCAGCTTGTCAAGACGCCGAGCCTGACCCAATCCAAGGATCGTTGGTTGCTCCATGGCCCTGCCGTGACAGAGGGCAAGCCGATGACCAATGCGTCCGAATTTCAGGTTAAAGCCAGTCACGACGGCTATAAGAACAAGTACGGCATCATTTTCGAGCGCTTCCTCAGCCTGGATGAATCAGGAACGGTTCTCAGGGGTGAAGAGGTATTGCGAATCGCTGATCAAAAAAAAACCGGCGAGATGAAATCGAAATGGCCATTTAAGTGGCATTTTCATATCCATCCGGATGTCCGGGTCATGCGCAACGAAAATCCACATCAGGTCATTCTTGAGCTGAAAAACGGGGAACGCTGGTTATTTGAATCAGAAATTGCGGCCGACCTTGAAGAATCGCTGCATTTGGCGACGATTCGCGAACCGAGAAAGTCCATTCGAATTGTTCTGCGTATGGCGAACCAGAATAATCCCAGGACGAACTGGATATTGAGACTTGTGTCTTCCGGTCAACAGGTTGAAAAATCCCCGCCTTCGTAAGCGGATTTGATTTGAAACACTTAATCCACAGGCGCTAAATCAAAATTTGCAACTCTGGTTGCGTTTGATATGTCACTACACGAGTTCACCATCCTTTGCGGTTCGTCATGGAAATCCGGGATTTCGGAAAAAGAGCCACGAATTGGAATTATCCCTCAACGGAAAAAGCCTTTTATTATGAATGAAAGACCCATAAAACGCGCGCTCATATCAGTTTCAGACAAAGCCGGTATAGTTGACCTTGGCAAACAGCTGGCCCAGCAGGGCATCGAAATCATTTCGACGGGGGGAACCGCACGCCTTTTACGGGATGGCGGTCTTGATGTCGCCGATGTCTCCGATATCACGCAGTTCCCTGAAATGATGGATGGCCGACTGAAGACCCTACACCCGGTCGTCCATGGCGGGCTGCTTGCCATACGTTCTAACGCCGAACATGTCGCGGCCCAAAAGGAACACGCCATCGAAAATATCGATCTGCTGATTGTAAATCTCTATCCGTTCGAGGAAACCGTATTGTCGGGCGCGGATTATGGAAACTGCATCGAAAATATTGATATTGGCGGACCGGCGATGATCCGGGCTGCAGCAAAAAATCATGAAGCCGTTTCTGTTGTGGTCGATCCGGAAGACTACGAGACTCTTGTCGAAGAAATCAAAAACAACAGCGGCGCAACGAGCCTGACCTTCCGTCAGAATCTCGCAGCTAAAGCTTATGCGCTGACCGCCTCTTATGATGCCAACATCTCAAATTGGTTCCAACGCCAACTGGAAATAGAAAATCCGCGACATATGAGCGTGTCCGGCAAACTAAGGCAGCAACTGCGATATGGTGAGAACCCTCACCAGTCAGCAGCGATTTATAAAACGGCGGAACAGCGCCCCGGCGTCGTTACTGCAGAACAAGTTCAGGGAAAAGAGCTCAGCTTCAATAATCTCAACGATACGGATGCGGCATTTGAGCTTGTCGCCGAGTTCAATCCCAAAGAACAGTCCGCTGTCGCCATAATTAAGCATGCCAATCCCTGTGGGGTAGCCGTGGCGAGTTCCAGCAAGGAAGCTTATGCCAAAGCGCTGAGTTGCGACTCGGTGAGTGCTTTTGGTGGAATTATAGCTCTCAACCGCGAACTGGACAGGGAAACCGCCGAAGAAATTGTCAAAATCTTCACCGAAGTTGTCATTGCCCCTTCCGCCGATGCTGGTGCACTGGAAATTCTTTCCGGTAAAAAGAATGTCAGAGTGTTGTTGACTGGGGATTTGCCGAATCCGGGCGAGCCGGGAATAAATGCGCGCACGATCGCCGGAGGACTCCTGGTGCAATCCCGGGATAACGGCCAGGTCAACCCAGATGATCTGAAATTTGTGACCGAAAGAAAACCTTCGGAACAAGAACTGTCAGACCTGCTGTTTGCTTTCAAAGTGTGTAAGCACGTAAAGTCCAATGCCATCGTCTATGCCAGGAATGGCGCAACTGTTGGAATTGGAGCCGGTCAGATGAGCCGCGTTGATTCCGCCAGAATTGCGAGTTGGAAATCTCAGGAAGCAGCGAAATCAATGAATGTCGAAAAACCTCTGACTGAAGGCTCGGTGGTGGCATCCGATGCCTTTTTCCCTTTCGCGGATGGCCTGCTCGCCGCTTCTGACGCCGGCGCAACTGCGGTTATTCAGCCCGGGGGCTCAATGCGGGATGATGAAGTGATCGCAGCCGCCAACGACAAGGGCCTGGCCATGGTATTCACCGGCATGCGCCATTTTCGACATTGATCGATGGTTTTGCCACCCGGGAAATTTGACTGAGAACTTGGGCCGATCAATCCCTGCTGCTTCGCACCCACAACATCATTACGAACCCGACAACCAGGAAAATCAGGACTGTCGCGATGCCCAGTCTCTGATCTCCAAAATAGCCTGTGACAGTGGCGACCACGAATGGCGCCATAAATGCGGTTATTTTTCCCGAAAATGCGTAGAGACCAAAGAACTCCGACAGTTTGTCAGGCGGGGATAATCTCGCCAAAAGCGTTCGACTTGAGGCCTGTAAGGGGCCTCCAACCAGCCCTACGATACAGGCAAAAGCAAGATATACCAGTTCACCAGT
>JANQOC010000303.1 GCA_028279265.1 Hyphomicrobiales bacterium | reverse complement strand
AGGTTGCCGAACAGCTTGGAATCAAATGCACTGACGGTCATGGGACTAAACAGCCTCCATGGCAAGTGCGATGCCCTGGCCAACCCCTATACACATTGTCGCAAGCGCCTTTTTTCCACTTCGCTGCTGAAGTTCCAGCGCTGCCGTTCCGGTAATCCGAGCGCCCGATGCCCCCAGAGGGTGACCCAGGGCGATGGCTCCGCCATTTGGATTCACGTGTTCGGCATCATCAGCCAGTCCCAGTCCCCGCATACACGCCAGGCTCTGGCTGGCAAAAGCTTCATTCAGCTCGATAACATCAAACTCGTTTACCGGCAGGTCCAGCCGGTCACACAGCTTCCGGGTTGCGGGAACTGGACCATAGCCCATGATACGTGGCTCAATGCCTGCAGTCGCGCCACCCAGTATTCTTGCCAGCGGTGTCAGCCCGAGCTTCTCTACGGCCTTTTCCGATGCCACGATAAGTGCTGCAGCCCCATCATTCACGCCGCTTGCATTCCCCGCCGTCACACTGCCATTGGTACGGAAGGGAGTCGGCAATTTTCCAAGTTTGTCCAAAGTTGTCGAGGGGCGCGGATGCTCATCCGTTTCAACGACGATGTCCGCGCCTTTGCGCTGAGGCACGTTTACCGGTGTAATTTCCTTGGCGAGCCTGCCATTTTCGAGCGCCAACCCGGCTTTCTGCTGCGATCGCATTGCGAAAATATCCTGATCTTCCCGGCTGACTGAAAACTGCTCCGCGACATTCTCAGCCGTCTCGGGCATGGAATCGACACCGAAATTCTGCCGCATCAGAGGATTGACAAATCGCCAACCGATTGTCGTGTCTTCGATAGCGGCATTTCGGGAAAATGCGGTTTCGGCTTTGGGTAAAACGAAAGGTGCCCGCGACATACTCTCCACACCGCCGGCGATCATCAATTCCGCTTCTCCGGCCTTGATGGCTCGCGATGCCGAAATCACGGCGTCCATACCGGATCCGCACAACCGGTTGATGGTCGAACCCGGAATTTTCTCCGGCAGTCCTGCAAGCAAACGGGCCTTTCTTGCAACATTGCGATTGCCTTCACCAGCCTGGTTCGCACAGCCGAAAATAACGTCGTCGATATCATCTAGACCGTGTTCAGGCAGCTGATCTTTCAATGCTTTCAACGGTACCGCCGCAAGATCGTCTGTTCGAACCGAACTCAGCCCACCACCGAACCTGCCGATGGGGGTTCGAACATAATTGCAGATAAAGGCTTCTGTCATTCCTCTTCCCGGTGAGATTTCGCAAGAGACTATATATAACTCAGTGTTCCACTATATATCGAAAGTAGCTATTAAATATCGAAAAACGGGGTCTCGTTTTCTCCCTGAAGATAAATGTTGAACCGATAGGTCACCAACCCATCACCCGAGGATCGCTGTCCCACCAGGGCCTGCTGACGCGGGCCTTTTTCCACGGCATTTAAAATCGGGTCGCCGGCATTCGCCTGCTCTTCATCGGAGAAATACATGCGCGTATGCAGGCCGATATTAATTCCGCGGGCACAAATCCAAAGGCTGACATGGGGCGCCATCGGCTGTGCCCCAGGTCCGGGTACCGAACCGGGTTTGATGGTCTCAAACCAGTAAAGACCGGTTTCAAAATCGGTAACAGCCCGGCCCCAGCCCTTAAAATCTGGATTGAGGGGTTTATCCTGATTGTCCTCTGGATGATTGTATTTGCCGTGGGAATTCGCTTGCCAAAGCTCAATCTGGGCATCGGTCACGAGATTACCGCCACCGTCATAAATGTAACCTTCGATGCGGATGCGCTCCCCTTCAATTGACGGAGACGCAACGACGTTGGGTTTTTCCTGAGTCCTGATCGGCAGGCCGGCCGCTGATGGGTACATGCCGATGTGCAAAAAAGGACCGGCTGTCTGGGATGCGCTTTCTTTTAAGTACTCCTGGGGCATATCAGTTGCCCTCCATTCTGTTTTCAAACGGTGTCGAGCGACGGCCGCGTAGCACAATATCAAAACGATAGGCCAATGCATCCATGGGTATCGTCTCCTCGAGATCAAGCTTGGCCACCAGCCGCTGGCGGGCGCCCTCGTCGGGTATAGACGAAACGATTGGGCAGAAGGGGATAAGGGGATCACCCTCAAAGTACATTTGAGTAATCAATCGTGTGGTAAAGGCTTCGCCGAACAGGGAATAATGAATGTGCGCGGGGCGCCATTCATTCGGTGAATTTCGCCAGGGATAGGGGCCGGGCCTGATCGTCCTGAAGCTGTAATAACCGTTTTCATCGGTCATACACCGCCCGAAACCGCTGAAATTCGGATCAATTTCCGCAATCGTGTTGTCGTTTACATGCCGGTATCGACCACCGGCATTCGCCTGCCAGACCTCCAGCAGAGTATGCGGCACAGGCCGGCCGTTTTGATCCAAAACATATCCATGAACAATTGTTCGCTCACCTATGGGCTCGCGATCCACCACCGCATTCCGGATCATGTCGTCGTCAAGGGGATCGAGGTCGGAATGTCCAAAGACCGGACCTGTCTTTTCCGACAATGTCTGCTGCAGCGAAAGTAGAGACTTCTTCGGTGCACGTAAGACCGTCGACTTGTATTGCGGGTGATCGGCCGGAGGTTGAATTCCCCGGTCCCGTATGAACCAATTTCCTCGAGCATTCATCTCGGACACTCCTCTTTAGCTCTCACTTAGCGTTTGCTTCGCTATTTTTATTGCTGTGTTCGCAGCCGGAACTCCCGCATAGATGGCAACATGGAGCATCGCTTCCTTGATATCGTCCGCAGAAGTGCCGGTATTCTTTGCTGCCCTGACATGCATCGCCAGCTCTTCGTGATGCCCCAGCGCCGCCAACAGCGTAATGGTCAGCATACTTCTCTCTCTTTTGCTCAGCCCCGGCCGTGACCACACAGAGCCCCATGCCGATTCGGTGATGTATTGCTGAAAGTCCTCGTCAAATTCTGACTTCTTGGCTTCCGCGCGGTTGACGTGATCATCTCCCAGGACTGATCTTCGTACCCTCATCCCATTTTCAAGGCGGCTATCGGACACAAACTTTCTCCTCAACTATCGATCATTCAAATCTGTTAAAGGGACCAAAGCTGCTCGTATTTCGGCCCACAAATTAATTCAACAAGACGGAGATTGTCGTTTGATCCGTCCCTGTTTCGTTCAATCCTGCCTGACCTGCCTAGTCCAAAGGTAAACCCACATAGTTTTCGGCGAGTACCGATAGCGCAGCTTCCGATGAAAACAGATATTCCAGTTCCGTCTGCTGAATTTTCTCCCCAAATTCTCCATCGTCGGGAAATTTGTGCAACATCAGTGTCATCCACCAGGAGAAGCGTACGGCTTTCCAAATACGCTGTAATGCGCGGTTCGAATATCCTTTCAAAGCGGTTTCATCACCGGATTGAAAAAACTCCAGTAATGCTCTCGACAGGTAATAAACATCTGAAGCCGCCAGGTTCAAGCCCTTGGCTCCGGTCGGAGGTACGATATGGCCGGCATCACCAACGAGAAATAATCGGCCATGGCTCAGGGGCTCGGCGACAAAGCTTCGCAATGGCGCAACCGCATTCTCGATGGACGGACCTGTGATAAGCTCATTTGCCGTTTGATCAGGAAGGCGTACCTTGAGTTCTTCCCAGAACCGTTCGTCGGGCCAATCATTGACATCGGTTCCAACGGGGACCTGCAAATAGTAGCGGCTGCGGGTTTCAGACCGCATCGAACAAAGTGCAAATCCGTTCTTGTGATTGACATAGATAAGCTCATCGGAAATCGGCGGCGTCTCCGAAAGAAGACCGAGCCAGGCAAAGGGGTAAACTCTTTCATACGTCTTCAAGATGGAACACGGAAATGTCGCACGGCTGACACCGTGAAACCCATCGCATCCGGCGATGAACTGGCAATCAAGCCTCTTTTCCTGATTTTCATGTTTGAACGTGACATAGGGATTTTGAGAAGTTACTTCGTGCAGTTCAACGTCGGAAACTTCGTGCAGAATCTTTCCTACCATCTTGTCCCGGGCTTCATACAAATCCTCGGTGATTTCTGTCTGGCCGTAAACCATGACCGTCTTACCGCCGGAATATTTGTGCAAGTCCACCCGTTGCCGCTCACCTGCAAAAGCAATGTCGATGCCTTCATGAACGAGCCCATCTCGATTCATCCGATCAGCCACATCGGCTGAACGCAAAAGATCTATGGTGCCCTGCTCAATGATACCGGCACGCACACGTCCGAGCACATAGTCGCGGGTTTGACGCTCGAGAATGACATTGTCGATTCCGTTGAGTTGCAAAATTTGAGACATCAGCAATCCGGACGGACCACCACCGATTATCGCTACTTGGGTTTGCATTCCCATACCGATCCAGTTTGAACCTCCAGCATGCGGATCGACTTTTTTGATCGTTATTGCAGACGATCTCGCATTTAAACAACAATCCTAGACAGTATTTTTGGTTATGTAAAATGATAAAAAAGCGCTATAACTTAACCATAAATGCAAGTTAAGAGTGATTTGGCCCATGGATCCGCACAAGAGAATTAAAATCCGACATCTGCAGAATTTTCTGGAAGTCGCGCAGCAGCGAAGCGTCATGAAAGCCGCTCTATCCCTGTCCATCACGCAACCCGCAGTATCCAAAACTCTGCGTGAACTCGAAGAGATCCTGGAAGTCAAACTCTTCGACAGATCCAAACGCGGATTCTCCCTCACCCGATTTGGCGAAGTATTTTTGCGCTTTGCAAGCGCCAGCGTTACGGCTCTCAAACAGGGGATCGACAGCATCGATCAAGTACGCATCGAAGAGGGACCGCGAATTCGTGTTGGCGCCCTACCCACGAGTGCTGCCCGCATTCTCCCCAATGCTCTCCAGATTTTCAAGAAAGACCGTATGAATGCCATTGTCGAAGTCGTAACCGGCGCCAACGACGTCATGCTTTCACAATTGCGGCTCGGCGACCTGGATCTCGTTATCGGACGCCTCGCAGACCCCTCTCTGCTTCACGGCCTGACTTTTGAGCATCTCTATACAGAAAATATCGCATTTATCGTGCGTTCGGAGCATCCCCTCCTGATGGAGGATGAACCTTTCGAGCTTGAAAAACTTCAGAGCTATCCCGTGCTTTATCCTAATTCGGGATCGATCATTCGCCCGATTATTGATCGCTTTCTGGTGACTTCGGGAATGAGCAAATTCAAAAACCGTATTGAAACCGTATCCATGTCTTTCGGACGCGCCTATACGCTGACAACCGATTGCGTCTGGATAATCTCCAGCGGCGTCGTCGCCCCGGATTTGAACAGCGGATCTCTGAGAGAACTCCCTATCGATACGAGCGATCTCGCCGGCCCCGCAGGCATCACAACCCGACAGGATATTGCACCCAATCTTCCGACACAGATTCTTATGCAGGCTCTGCGGGATTCCGTCTCTGGAAGCCTCGATTAAAATAACAAAAAGTTATGATTTGGGCAAAATTCATTATTTTACATAATCGATCATTCAACTTAAAATTATCATCCGCACGGAAGGAGCAGGTAATTGCAGGATTATGTGAGGACACAGGGCATGACCGCCGGTGGCGCCATATTTGCGCGTCTGCGCAAGCTTGGTGTCGATTATGTGTTCGCTAATTCCGGAACGGATTTCCCGCCTGTGATTGAAGGATTGGCCGAAGCGTCAGCCAAAAAAATCAAACTTCCTGAGGCCGTGGTTATTCCTCACGAACACGCCGCCGTCGGCATGGCTCATGGCTACTATTTGGCGACCGGACAGGCCCAGGCCGTTATGCTCCATACAAATGTCGGATTGTCTAACGGCGCAACCGCAGCCATCAACGCCCAAAACGATCATGTTCCCATGTATTTGATGTCAGGGCGGACACCCGTCATGGAGCAAGACCGCTTCGGTGCCCGGACGGTCCCCATTGGCTGGGGACAGGAAATGCGCGATCAGACAGCCCTGGTCCGTGAAATTGCCAAATGGGATTACGAACTCAGGTTTCCGGAACAGATCGTGGAACTACTGGATCGCGCCCACGGGATTGCAAATTCAACGCCCAAAGGCCCTGTCTATCTGAGTCTGCCGAGAGAGGTTCTGTGTGAACTGTGTCCAGACGACAAGCTTGCGAAAGAACCCTCCATGGCGCCGGCGAGATCCGCCCCGGATCCGGCGGCCATCAAGGAAGTTGCGAAACTCCTGGCCAGTGCCAAATCACCCCTGATCATTGCCCAGCGCGGGGCCGGTTCGAAAAAATCGTTCCAGACTTTCAAGAAGCTCGTGTCCGACTGGGCCATTCCTGTTTGTCATTATTGGTGCACGCAATTGATCTTGGCGTCGGACCACAAAATGAATGTCGGTTCCAATCCGGCTCCCTGGATAGAAACCGCCGACGTCATCCTGGTCCTTGACGGCATGGCTCCCTGGTGGCCGGACAAGCATAAACCCAGGGATAACTGCCCAATTATCCAACTCGGACCCGATCCCCTGTTCAGCCAGAAACCGGTGCGAAATTTCAGATCGGACATTTCGATCGCCGGAGAGACCGAAGACATCGTACAAGCCCTTGCCACCGCGATGCGCCCCATGCTCAAAACTCGCAAAAAATCCGTCAGTGACCGATTTGAGAAAATCGCGAAAACAACGGCCGCTATCCGCAGGGAAGTCCGCAAAAATGCGGAAATGGGAAGTGGCCAGGGAATGAGCAAAGCCTGGGTCAGCCTGTGCTTGTCCAATGCCATCAAAAAGCGGGACGCCACGGTGTTTTCGGAACTCGGCTGCATTCTCGATCCCATGAGTCTCAAGGCCCATAACAGTTGGTACGAGATTCCCTACTCGGGAGGACTTGGCTGGTCGTTTCCTGCAAGCCTGGGGTACCAGCTTGCCGATCGCAACAAGCTTGTTTTCGCGACCATGGGTGACGGCTCCTATCTGTTCTCGAATCCGACTGTCTGTCATCAGATAGCCGAGTCTCTGGAACTGCCGCTCATCACCCTCATTCTCAACAATCGGGAATGGGGAGCGGTTCGCAAGTCGGTTCTCTCCATATATCCCGACGGATACGCCGCCAAAGCTAATGAAATGCCGCTGACATCCCTGAAACCAAGTCCCGATTTCACGCTCACCGGCAAGGCCAGCCGCGCCCATTCAATCAGGGTCGACTCCGGGGACCAGCTTCCCGATGCCCTGGATGAAGCAATCGCTCATTGGGACAAAAACAAGTCTCAAGTTTTGCTGGATCTGAACGTATCGCCATGAAACAGAGTTTGGGTCACACATCAAGCACGCAATAATAACTGCATTTGTCACTTAAGGAGGAAAGATATGAGAAGCCTATCCGCACTTACCATTGCCGGACTCGTTGCCGCCGGCACCCTGATCAGCAGCTCCGTACAATCAAAGGAATTGTCACTGGCTTATTTCATGGGTCCCAAACACCCTATGAACAAAGGCGTCATGACACCCTTTGGTGAAAAACTCAAAGAACTGTCCGGTGGTAAACTGACGGTTAAACAATTTCCCGGTGGCGCCCTGAATTCTGTTCCACCGAAACAGTACGCAATTTTGCTCGATGGTGTCGCCGACATCATCTTTACGCTTCCGGGTTATACGGCCGATGTTTTTCCAAAAACCAATGTTGTCGGTCTCCCGGGAGTTTGCGATACGGCATTGTCTTGCACCGAAGCCCTGCAGCGCGCGCGCAAGGAGCTGGAAAAAGAATACAATGCCAAAGTCATCGCCATCTGGGCCAATGCACCGCCAGTACTCATCACCAGAGACAAGCCCGTCACCAAACTCTCGGACTTGAAGGGTATGAAAATTCGTGTGACGTCAAAAAGTGATGTTCCCTTCGTTCAGGCCCTTGGCGCTTCTGCCGTCGCCCAATCCGTTACGGTGATCAACCA
>JANQOC010000256.1 GCA_028279265.1 Hyphomicrobiales bacterium | reverse complement strand
CAAACTGCTGAACTGATGTTTCTACGTTGCACCGGCCATATACCGTCGCAAAATTTGCTGAAGTATACCTAAGGTCGCTCCGGTACATTCGGCAAATTCACCATCTCAAGGTGTCAAGCCAGACGCCCCGAATCGGAATCATCTTTCCAGTGATAGTAAGGTTCCCGATCACCCCCCAGGAATCTGAAGACATCAATTGTGTCAATCACGAGAGAAATTGAATTGAACAGGATTAAACTCAATACCCAATAATAAAGTGCAGGATCTTGGCTCTTGTCGGGAAGATCTAAGAGAAACCAGGCCAGCATCGGCACCCAGAGAATATGGCCGATACCCAGCAACCGCACAAAACCCAATCGCCCATAGATTAAGGCCATGATGATAATTCCTGCCAGGACAGCCAGCAGGTTGGCCAGCCCATAGTGTGTGTGCAGAAACAACAACGACCCCAGATTGACCAAAATCAGTACGATGACCCAGGCCCGAGGCACAGCCTTGAATCGAAGCAGCACAATTCCCAGAATTTCCAATGGTCGCAGCATGTTTTGATTTCCCGGATTTATAGCGCGACTGTATCACACTCGGCCGTTCTTACATTATCCGTTGGTTTTGACACGGCATTCTCAATCACCCAGTTCCAACTCCATCGGGATGAATTCAATACCATGATCCTTCGTTTTCTGACCTGTTTGATGAAATCCCATTCTCTCATAGGCAGCTTCGCCAAAAGGAGAGGAATGGACTGTAATTTTCGATAATGTCGGATTGTGATTTCGAGCTTTTTCGATTGCAAGCTTCAGCAGTGACTTTGCGATACCTCGATTTCGCAATTTGACAAACAGCATTGCAATTCTGTCGGGCGGTGAAAATTCCAGCATACCAACAATCTGTTCCTCAAACAGGGCGAGTAAAACAAATCCTCCGGTATTCAGTCTTGCAGCCAGGGCCCTGGGATTGGCAAAGCGAAAAAACTCCTCCCTTCCCTCAGCCTCATAATCAGGGGCGACCCATTCATCGAAAACCTCTTCCACCAAAGAGCAAACCGCCGCCTCTTCGCCCGGCTGCATTTCCCGGAAAATTATTGTTTCCATTTTTAAATCACTAGCACCGGTGTCGTGACGGAATTTGAAACTAGTTTTCTCTCGTCAGGCAATTACATTGAGCCGGGAAATGAAAGCATCCAGTTCTTCCGAAAAATCATCGCCTGTTACTTTGTCCTGCGGCAATGCCAATGTCGCGACTAAATTTGATTGCAGGAGATCATCCACTATCTTCACTGCTTTTTCCGGAACCGAGTGACCGCCATAGGTCAGGAACAATGCGACGCGATCGGGCAAATTAGGGTTCCGTGACAAGTAGGAACGTAGGGGTAAGGCCGGATAGCTTGTCCAGATCGGCGCTCCCAAAATCACGAGATCATAGTTATCCAAATCAATCTCCGGACTGTCGACAGAGGGCAAGCGCCCTTTAACGCTATCATATCCGGCCAACAGATATCGGAACCAGCCGGGATCATATCGATGGCATTTGATTTCCGCGATGTCTGCATTAAGCACCTCGGTCATCGCCTCGGCGAAGATCGCCGTCGTGCCGGTACGTGAATAGTAAAGGATTAACGTCTTTGCCATTGCAGTTTTCTAATTCTAAACGATGACCTGGTCCGGGGATCGCCGCAATGACATCGGCATGGCAGGCGCACGGCCAAAACGCACGATAAGGTCCGGTAGAATTTGTGGGCTCCCCAACCAACTTGCAAACTCCGATCTGATACGTGGGACTTCAATGGGTTGATTGATATGCGCATTGCGAATGCCCAATGCGGTGGCCTGCAGAGCGAACCGCTGAAAGCTTCGACCCACTTTTATCCAATGCTCGGGATCCTGTTGATCGCCAGTAAACACCGCGATTCCAGAGGATGAGCGAATATGGTCACGGTATTTGTCGTTCTCACTTTCCTTTTTGAAAAACATATCAAAGACAAGGTTACCCATCCATTCGGGAACGACCGGGTTCCCCGAACAGGCAGAAAACAGTCCGTCCCTCGTCGAAAGGGCCTGGTTCGGACTGAACCGCAACCATTTTTTTAACTCCGCAACAAAATCAGAACTGTCTATCTGAGCGCTGTTCCCTTCGATAACAAACTCTGTAATTTTGTCTCGATCGGATGAATCTGTGAT
>JANQOC010000220.1 GCA_028279265.1 Hyphomicrobiales bacterium | reverse complement strand
TTGAAGGACCCCCCGAGGAGGCCGATCGCCATATCGGCTTGCGCCATAGGCACTTTGATCGCCCCGGAAATCGAGGCGCCGGTCCTTGACGCGATCTCTGACGCTGTCTCCGTTGCTTCGGTGTTTTCGGATTTCTGGTTCACGAATGCCTGCTTATTTCGGGCGGACCTGGCCTCGGCCCCTGACCAGATATTTAAAGCTGGTCAGCTGTTCCACACCGACGGGTCCGCGGGCGTGCATCTTGCCGGTGGCAATGCCGATCTCCGCCCCCATGCCGAATTCGCCGCCGTCGGCAAACTGGGTCGACGCATTGTGAAGGACAATGGCGCTGTCGACTTCGTGAAAAAATCTGGCAACCGTGTTTTCGTTTTCGCTGACGATGCAATCCGTATGTTGCGATCCATAATTAGCGATATGTTCTATCGCCTGGCCCACGCCGTCGACCGTTTTGACGGATATGATGGAGTCCAGATATTCCGTTGACCAGTCTTCCTCGCCGGCAATGTCGACGTCAGGGCATTCCTGCTGCACCCTCGCGTCCCCCCGGATCTGGCAACCCGCCGCTTTTAGTGCTGCAACCAGGGGATTCAAGTGCGAGGCGATCGCTGCCTTGTCCACGAGAAGGGTTTCGGCGGCACCGCAGATCCCGGTTCGGCGCATCTTCGCGTTCACGACAATGTCTGTAGCCATTTCCAGGTCGGCGCTCTCGTCGACATAGATATGACATATGCCTTCAAGATGTGCGAAAACGGGCACGCGCGCCTCATCCTGCACGCGGCCGACGAGATTCTTGCCGCCCCGGGGAACGATGACGTCAATCGTGCCGTCCAGTCCCCGCAGCATCTCACCAACAGCAGACCTGTCCGTTGTTGGAACGACCTGGATTGCGTTTTCCGGGAGATTGGCTTCCCGTAACCCTTTTTTTAGGGAGGTGACAATAGCCCGGCTTGAATTGAAACTGTCAGAACCGCCGCGCAGGATCACGGCATTCCCGGACTTAAGGCAAAGTCCGCCGGCATCAGCCGTGACATTGGGGCGGCTTTCATAAATGATGCCGATCACGCCAAGCGGCACGCGGACGCGCTGAATAGCAAGGCCGTTGGGACGTTCCCATTCCGCTGTTACTTCGCCCACGGGATCGCTGAGATTGGCAATGTCTTCCAGCCCCTTCGCCATGGCATCGACGCGGTCGGCCGTCAGGGTAAGACGGTCGATAAAGGCATCTGGCCGCTTGTCTTCCACGGCATTGTCGACATCGCGTTTGTTCGCCTGCAAGAGATCATTACAATCCTTGCGGATATGTTGAGCCATAAGCCGCAGTGCCCGGTCCTTGTCTTCGGCGGAAGCAAGCGCCAGTTGCCGCGCCGCTTCCCGTGCTTCCTGGCCAAGGGTTTCAAGCTCGGCGCGAACTTCGTCGCTCAGACTTGCTTCTTTAAGGGTGGCATCCATCATCTTACTTTCTCTTCAGTACCATATCATCGCGGTGGACAACCTCGTTTTTCCCACGGTAGCCTAATATATGGGAAATTTCACGGCTATTTCGACCCTTGATGCGGTTGGCATCCGCATGATCGTAGGCTGTTAGACCGCGTCCGATCTCTTGTCCGTCTTCGGTCGTGATACGCACCGCGTCTCCTTTTTCGAATTGTCCTTCGACGGAGACAATACCCGCCGGCAGCAGGCTTTTACCGTTTTTCAGGGCCTGTCTGGCACCGGCATCGATTCTAAGCGTTCCGCTTTCCTCAAGCCCGGCGGCGATCCAGCGCTTGCGCGACGTTACGGGATTGTCGTCTGCCACGAACCAGGTGCATTGCCGTCCGTCGGCAATTGCTTTGAGGGGATGTTGAATTTTACCCGAGCTGATAACGAGATGTGCACCGCTGGCAACGGATATTTTTGCGGCTTCGATCTTGGTGACCATGCCACCGCGGGAGAGTTCCGTGCCCACATCACCGGCCATGGCTTCGATTTCCGCCGTTATATCCGGTACGAGCTCCACAAGCTCACCATCCCCGTGGCTGTTCGGAGGGGCGGTGTAGAGCCCATCCACATCGGAGAGCAGCACCACGCAATCGGCACTCATCATGCTGCCGACCCGGGCGGCGAGACGATCATTGTCGCCATAGCGAATTTCTGATGTTGCCACCGTGTCGTTTTCATTGACGACAGGGATAGCGCCCAGATCCAGCAGAGTGGTCACCGTGTTGCGGGCATTCAGATAGCGTCGGCGTTGTTCCGTGTCGCTGAGGGTCAGCAGAATTTGAGCCGCCACGAGGTCGCGCGCATTGAATACTTCCTGATAGCTATGGGCGAGGGCGATTTGCCCGACCGAAGCTGCGGCCTGGCTCTCATCGAGACGCAGGGTTTCTCCCGCGAGGCCGAGGGAAGTCCGCCCCAGGGCAATGGCCCCGGAAGACACGATAATGATTTCCTTGCCCTGCCCGCGCAGTTCGGCGATATCGTCCGCGAGGGACGAAAGCCAGTCGGTGTTCAGGTTGCCGCTTTCATAATCGACGAGAAGCGATGAGCCGATCTTGACGATGATGCGCCGGCACTGGTTCCACTTATCGTTCATGGCTGCCAGCCCTGACTTTCAGAAACCGGCTCGGCTTCGGCCTGTCTTCCGTCTTCTTTCATTCTGCGAACCGCGTCCCCGAGTACATAAAGGACTTTTTCTATATTGAACTTCGATACCGCAGACAGGGGAATGACTTCGCGGTTCAGAGCCTTCTGTAGCTCTTCGCAGCGGTTCCGCCGTTCTTCTTCGTCGAGGGCGTCGCATTTGGAAAGGCCGACGATTTCCGTCTTGCTTTCCAGATCGCCACCATAGGCGATGAGCTCTTTGCGCACGGTCTCGTAAGACTTCACCGGGTCCGGTTCCGTGGCGTCGATGAGATGCAGAATCACACTGCAGCGTTCAATGTGGCCAAGAAAACGATCGCCAATCCCCGAACCTTCGTGTGCGCCTTCAATCAGACCCGGAATATCAGCGAGGACAAAGTCCAAATTCCCGACCTTGACCACACCCAGGTTCGGGTGCAGCGTCGTGAAAGGATAATCGGCGATTTTGGGCTTGGCTGCAGACACACTCGCCAGAAATGTCGATTTGCCGGCATTCGGCAGGCCGACCAAACCGGCGTCAGCGATTAGTTTCAATCGCAACCACAGGACCAGCTCTTCTCCCGGTTCACCGGGATTGGCCCTTCGCGGCGCCTGGTTGGTTGACGATTTGAAATGGGTGTTGCCGAAACCGCCATTACCGCCTTCCGCCAGCATGACCCGCTGGCCCGGTTCGGTCAGATCGGCGATCTGATGCTGCCAGTCCTCAGTGTAGATCTGTGTCCCCGGAGGGACCTTGAGAACCTTGTCTTCACCTGTGCGGCCGGACCGGTTCTTCCCCATACCGTCCTGTCCGCGCCCCGCCTTGTAATGCTGCTGAAAGCGAAAATCTATAAGTGTATTCAGGTTCTCGACACATTCAGCCCAGATATGGCCGCCACGGCCGCCATCACCGCCGTCGGGTCCGCCGAACTCAATGTATTTTTCCCGCCGGAAGCTGAGCGCGCCGTTGCCGCCACGTCCCGAGCTTATATATATTCGGCATTCATCGAGAAACTTCATTGGTTTTCTCAGTCAAAATCTGATCCCGGCCCTGATTTCCGGGCACCTGCACAACCTATCGATTGCACGCACCGGCGCGTTCATCGACTCATGAACTGTTTATCACATGAAAGTGCGGGTTCGTCGCTCTAAAATTTGATCATAGTTGACGGCATTCTCATCGCCCCACAAGCTGGATTATCCGCTTTGGAGATGGGGATCGTTGCCTGAAAACCGGAAAAGTTTGTCTCCGGTCATCGTCAAGGGTCGGGTTCCGAATGGTTTGGACTATAAGCGGGGATTGCGAGAACCCCGGGTTTCAGTCCGGTTCGGCGGGTTCCGGCTTTCTAGTTTGCCGGGACGACAGAAATGAATACTTTGCCGCCGCTTTTTGTCTGGAATTTCACCGCGCCTTCGCGCTTGGCAAAAATAGTATGGTCCTTGCCAATTCCGACGCCTTCACCGGGATGCCACTTTGTGCCGCGCTGGCGCACAATAATGTTGCCTGGGATAACGCTCTCGCCACCAAACTTTTTTACGCCAAGACGGCGACCGGCTGAGTCGCGTCCGTTTCGTGATGATCCACCGGCTTTCTTGTGTGCCATGATTCGTTCCTCTTAAAACTAAGCCAGTTTCAACTCTGGCTTCCGGACCGCTTATCTCCCAGATCTTATGACGGTTAAGCGGTTAAAGTTTTCATAATCCGGATCGACAGTATCGATCCTCTTAGTCTTCCATAAGTTTCTTGGCCTGGGACATCCAGTCGTCCCTTTCAATCCGGCCTTTGAAATTCAGCTCTTCGTCAATCTTGGCGATGTTATCGGCATCGAGGGCCGCGACCTGCCAGTAATGCCAGATTCCAAAATTGTTCAGTTTTTCTTCCAGCACCGGACCGACACCCGAAATCTTTTTCAAATCGTCTGCATCGCCCTGGGGTTTGTCCAGAAGCCCGAAGGCTTGTCCCGCAGCGGGCTTGGCCGCTGTTTCTTTTTGGGCCGGCGTTTTTTCCTTGTCGGCGTTGTCGTCTTTCTTCGTCTTGGCCGCGGTTTTCTTGGGTGCCTTGCCGTCGGTCAGGATATCCGTAATTTTAATGGTCGTCTGTTCCTGCCGGTGCCCCTTGGTGCGGCGATAGTTTTTGCGGCGCTTCTTCTTGAAAACGATAATTTTACTGGCGCG
>JANQOC010000462.1 GCA_028279265.1 Hyphomicrobiales bacterium | reverse complement strand
GTCAAAGCCCATGCGGGTTATTTTCAACTCGACAATGCGGGTGCCAAGGAACGCGTGATCGTCGGAGCCCAGAGCCCCGCCTATGAGCGGGTTGAGTTGCATGTTTCTAAAGTGAACGACGGTATCGCCACGATGCAAAAGCTGGAACAGGTAAGAGTCGAGCCCGGCAAATCCTTGATGTTCGAACCCGGTGGTCTACACCTGATGCTTATCGGTCCGAAGGAAAAACAAAAGGAAGGCGAGTCGGTTTCGGCGACCCTTATCTTCGAGGACGGCAGCAAAGTTGCGCTGACGGCAATTGTCAAAAAGTCCGGGATGTCGCACGGCAAAATGAAACATGGCCATGATCACGGCAAGATGAAACACGACGGAATGAAAATGAACTAACGGGATAAGTCCCCGGATATTTTCCATTCCATCCAAAATGCGAGCGGGAGACGAGACCTGACCATAATCCAGGTCAGCGGTTGCCCGAAAGCGACCAGGGTTTTACAGATTAACTATTAAGACGCCCGGGTGTTGGCAACGGAGCATACCGTTTCTAATCAGTATACCATGTTGCTTTCACCCCAAATTTTCCAATCCCTGTTCCGAGCGGCGGCCTGCCTCTGCATTCTGGCAATCATCTATTTCTCCCTTGCGCCTGCCGACGTGATGGTCCGCACCGGCGCATATCCCCACCTCGAACATTTTGCGGCCTATGCCGGAACCAGTTTCTGTATCGTGATGGGTTGGCCGAAGTGGCAAACCTGTCGACATCTCATTTTTGTTCTCGCCATATTTTCAGGTTTGCTTGAACTCATGCAGTTCTTCGCGGTGGGGCGAAACCCCGGGCTTTGGGAGTTCGGTTGGAACATTTTAGGGATTGCTGTCGGGGCGGCGATGGCCGGAGTTCTTCAGCCTGTAATCGCCAGCTATTTCCAAAACAGATGATATTCATGACACCTTAGTTTTGGCTTGAGTCGAATTTCCCTTCAGCCGGGCGTTTTGAGATTTTACGAGAATACTCAAATCAAGTTGGACAATTTATAGATGACCCGAGATCATCTGAAGTTTTAATCGGCTGAAGGTGTTTCTGAACGGGTACTGGGCAGTTCTAATATTCAATTAAGCTTAATTCTCATTAACTTAATTTATTACCGAAATTTTTATTCAATTCAGCAATTCTAGAATTCTCATAACGGCGGAAAATGCCGAATTTCAATTTAGACAGGGATTGCAAAAATGAAACTTCTTTCCAAATTTTTTAACGATCAGTCCGGTGCGACAGCTATTGAATATGGCCTGATTGCCGCAGGTATTTCCGTCGCGATCATCGTGACCGTCAATACGCTGGGTTCAAGCCTGGACGGCACGTTTACATTCGTCAACGACGAAATGAACTCGCAATAAGCTCAGCTAAGTAATCCGGCGCGCAACGGCATAGTGTACCCATGGAATGCCGTTGTGTCAGCCGCCTGACACTGAATTCCCGTCCCCAATACGCTCCTTGCCCGGGTGAAGGGACGGTGGCAGGTGGCCGATCCGGAATATCTTCCTGATAATTGTCAGCGGGATAGAGCTCAGGTTCTATCCCGCTTTTTTTGCACGTAGAGCCAAGGGAATATCCAAGGTCGAAGAGTCAGGAATCGAATTCAAAAAAATTGTTGATCAACTCTCAGGCTCCGTTTCCCCGCAGAGCCGCGAGTTCCTTTTTCAGGGCCGCATTCTCGGTTTTCAGGCGGACTATCTCCGGACCGATGACCTGGCGAAGTGCCGCTTCGGAATAAAGAGTGGGTATATATTTCGAGCAATTCCAGTCGAGGGCGACAATATCGATGACCAGGATCCGTTCCGCGGGCTCCTCCCCGATGCTCAGTTGGTCAACAAGGTCCGGATCGGCGTCCTCGATCTTTTCGAGAGTTGCCTGCCCCTGAATTTTCAACCGCGCCCGACGCAGATAATCCATAAAGAAGAGCGACACCCGATTTTCCACCCGAAGATTGCCCATCGTGATGAACTGGCGATTGCCCCGATAGTCGGCACAGGCGATGCGGGTGGGACCCGTGACATGAACAAACCCGACCGGACCGCCACGATGCTGAATATAAGGCCAACCGCCGGCGGTAATGCTGGCGATGTAGAAACTTTCACGACTGCGGATAAAGTCGATATCGTCGGGGGTCAGTTGCTTCTGGGTACGATGGGGATAAGCGGTTTGAAACTTGTCATAGCTGCCGTCAGCTTTTTGCAGCTCCGCTACAACACCCTGGAACATCAGCTCCGCGTAATTATCCATATATGCATCTCTAGTCTTAGTTCGATTCTGTGTTCGATTAGTTTTTTCAAATCCGCACAAGGGCGGAGCACACAACTGTTTCTCAGGCATCAACAGTACCGCGATGGGCACTGAAGCGACCGGATCGGATTAGAGCGGAGAATTCGAAGCTTGGCAATCTCCGGATGGCATAAGTGCCACTGACGGTATCGGTGGCAGGTTCAACTATTGTTGATAAAAAGCTCGTTGGTTTTCCGAGCTGTCAAATGGCATTGAAAGGGAGTTTGAAATTGAAAAAGGCGCCCCAAAGGACGCCTTTCTCCTGGAGACTGAAGGGATGTACTAGTTGTAGTACAATCTCCAGTAGTTGCTGAAATTTCGGAACCGGAAGCAATGACCGCGAGGTTCGCGCCATTTAATTCCACCCCACCGGTTCACGCCCAGCAGAAACTTACGGCCATTTTTACAGGCCTTGATTTTGTAACCCGGCAGCTCGCCGTCACGGACACGCAGTCGGCGATAGCCACGATCTCTCAATTCGTCGAGGATGACCCACATTGGAATTCCGCGATGCTTGGCTTTTCCGTTGTGTCGATTGTGATTTCTAAAATCCCGATCCCGGTCTCGATCTCGGTTCCGGAAGCGATCGGGAACATAGTCATCGATAAATCGGTCAAGCTTAGCAATATGCTTGCTTTTGCACGCGCCTATTGTCTCGCGACCTTTGAGCTTGGGTTTCTTATTGTAGGTCAGTTGATATTTGTTACCGTCCCGACAGGCACGAACGACATAAGGATAGCTCGTTTTTTTGAATTTGATTTTCGAATATCCTGCATTCACCAGGCGGTCGTGAATGATATCGACCTTGCTTTTCGCATGCGCTGCGGTTGTAAAGGCCAGAGTGATCAGAGCGGGAAGAATTGCGGTTTTGAACTTCATGTCTCGTTCCTCAGAATTGGTGTTTTGCGCATCAATGAAATCAGTGTCGCACAAGCGGCCTGAACCAAATCTGAGGCACATATTCAGTTTCCGTTCATGCACGGTTAAGGCTCAGATCGATAGGCTGAGACCTATGATCGAATCACTCGGTATCTGGGT
>JANQOC010000205.1 GCA_028279265.1 Hyphomicrobiales bacterium | reverse complement strand
GGAAGATTTATCGCTTATGAAACCGAATGCCTTGATCGTGAATACAAGCCGTGCCGCGTTGATTGAAGACGGAGCTTTGGTGAAAGCCCTACAGAACGGGCGGCCGGGTATGGCGGCCGTTGATGTCTATGAGAACGAACCATTGACGGATACCAATCATCCCCTGTTAAAAATGGACAATGTCATCTGTACACCTCATATCGGATATGTCACTGAGGACGAATGGGAGATTCAATTTTCCGAGATATTCGACCAGATACTGGCCTATGAGTCAGGTTCGCCAATTAATGTTATAAATAGCGATCTTCTTGGGTAAACATCTTCAGGGAAAACCGACATGAATGAATGGGTCAAATCGCATCTGGCTGCCGAAGGCGTGCTTCGAGCAGGCATCAATACGGCGAACTTCCTGCTCGTATCAGGGCGGGCTGATAATGGTGATCCCGTCGGCGTTGCCCCGGATATGGCGAAGGATATCGCCGATCGTCTCGATGCAACAATTAAGTACGTTTGCTATAAATCACCGGGAGAACTGGCTGACGCTGCAGGCAGTAATGAGTGGGACCTGGGATTTATTGGCGCAGAGCCGCAACGAGCCAAGGAAATTGCATTTACGTCTGCCTATTGCGAGATCGAAGCCACCTATCTTGTCCGACAAGGAGCCGGGATAGAGTCGATAGAGGATGTGGATCAGGCGGGAACCGCAATTTCTGTTTCCGGCCGGTCCGCCTATGGCCTGTGGCTGAAGCGTCATATCGAGAAGGCCGAAATCGTTGAGGCCGACTCCATGGACCACGCCTATCAATTGTTTGTCGATAGAAACCTGACGGTTCTTGCGGGTCTCCGCCCGCGACTGATCTCGGATCAGGAGTCAATTCCCGGTAGCCTTGTGCTGGAGGGTAAATTTAGTGCGGTTCAGCAAGCCATAGGCACACCACGCAAATTCGAGGAAGCGGTTTCCTGGCTGCAGGAATGTGTCAACGACGCAATCGTGTCGGGTCGCGTTTCGGATCTAATTGAAAAACATAACGCCCACGGATTAAG
Organism: Hyphomicrobiales bacterium; assembly: GCA_028279265.1. Taxonomy (GTDB): domain Bacteria; phylum Pseudomonadota; class Alphaproteobacteria; order Rhizobiales; family CAYWUX01; genus JANQOC01. The sequence continues at coordinate 7,177 of JANQOC010000205.1, read as the reverse complement.
TGTTGCAAATCAGATTTGACTAAACCGCAACCCTTGGCCGATCGCTTCCCGCTAACGCCGGTCATGACAATTCGGATACACATTTCTGACTAAACACATCCAAAATAAATTCATGCGCGATTGCATAGTCCCCGGTCTATCGCACCATCGCATGCCTGCCCAAAAAACATGCCATGATTTCGGACTCCTCAAATCTGCGGCAAACGCAATTATATTTTTTTTGTATGATCCGGTTGGAGATCGCCCTCGTAATGTGTCCATTGAAATACCTGAACGGATTCAGGGAGAAAATTTGCACTCTCTATGTTCAGGCTTTTTTTCAATCAGTACATTACAAAGGGAAGAAGATATGAAAAGTTTGAGAACACTTTTTGTGGCCATTGTGGCTGTAGCCGTCTCGTCTATTGCGTTCGACGCTTATGCGGGCGGTCACGGCAAGAAGAAAGATATTGTCGATACCGCTGCTAGTGCTGGCCAGTTCAACACTCTGGTTGCTGCAGTTAAAGCCGCCGGTCTCGTTGATACTCTCAAAGGCAAAGGTCCTTTCACCGTTTTTGCACCCACCGATGAAGCCTTCGCAAAATTGCCCAAAGGCACGGTAGAAGACCTTCTCAAACCTGAAAACAAAGAAAAGCTGGTCTCGATCCTAACCTACCACGTTGTACCGGGATCGGTTATGTCCAAAAGCATCGCCGGCAAGAAAACAGCTGTAAAAACTGTCCAGGGCAGTGAAATATCCGTCGATGCCATGAAAGGCGTAATGGTTGACGGGGCAAAAGTGATTAAAGCGGATATCGAAGCTTCCAACGGCGTGATCCACGTGATTGACACTGTTGTACTTCCGAAGTCCTAGTTCCCCGACAAAGTGTTTGCGGAAAGCGGTTCCCCTGGAACCGCTTTTTGCATTGTAAAGGCAGTCATGACTAACCAGCTTCAACCGAAATCAGCTAAGAGAACAGACGGAGAGGTGAGACCACTCTCTAATCGGGCTGCAGGCTCTTCAGTTAAGGGCCGGCTATTGGGGCTGGTTATTCTCTTCAGTTTTTCCATTCCCCTGTTTGGGATTGCAGGAGGCACAACGGTAATGGCGCAAACGATCAAAGAGAGTTACCAGTGGAACAATCGTGTCCTGCTACTTTTTTCCGAGTCGTCCGATAACATCCTTTATCAGAAGCAACTGGATCTCATATCGACTAATCAAAGAGGCTACACCGATCGCGATATCGTTGTTGTCAAAGTCGTCGGCCAAGCCGTGAAAACTTTTCCCTCGTCTAGTCGTGCTCAGAAATTTAGTGCTGCAGAGTTGAGGGCAGCGTACAATGCCGAACAGACCAGCTTCAGATCTATTTTGATTGGCAAAGATGGGGGCGTAAAACTCGATCGGAACGAACCGGTTGAGTCCTGTGCCCTGTTCCAGCTCATTGACGGTATGCCAATGCGGCTTAGAGAGATTCGAGAACAGGGATATAAAATCGGTTGTTGACATTAGTTTTTCTTAACGACGTCGACCACCGTGTCAATTTACTGTGAAACAAGGTTTCCGGTGCTCTCTCTATTGACAATCACGAGTATAAGCGCGACAATTTTTACGACCCTTTCGTTGTCATAGAACTTCCGGTGGTCTTCTCAGCAAGGAAACACCCCAGTGAAAACGGCGACGTTCGAGGTCAAGTTTCAAGGCTAGGTTCGGGAGGCAAAATGACCCCGCCAACACAGAGAATGCGGCCTTGTCAGAGTACAAGGCCCGGCTTCAAAATCTGACGACGTGACTCCACTCACGTAAAAGAAGTCGTTAATCCACCTACAATTTGTTTTCTATAACCGATCGCTCGAACGAGGTTCGCGATTGGAAAAGATAGACATACATATGTCTTAAAAGATCTGAAATAGATCAATGAAGGGCCCTGCCAGTTGAATTCAAAAACTCGGCAGGGCGTCTTTACCTAAAAAGCGGGTTGAAGTTGCCTTCGCCCCCTGCACCGTGTGCAATTGAAGCGGATAATCAATAAGAAGATAATTTCTCCGACAGGGCACCACAATTGAACCGGATCGTCGGAGAGTGGAAGTAACCGATCATAGGTCTGTTTGACCATCTCGGGACTTGAACATCCGACACAATGGCAAGTTTGCCAGTTAGCTCATTTAGATTGTGAAGGAAATACATGGCTCATCACGACATAATTGCTCCTAAGCAGAGAACGGAAGAACTTCCTACGGTTCGAACAATCTCGCTCAACGACCTGAAGTCGGCCCTCGGGAAAGGATATGAAGATTTCAAAGCCATGCCGACACATGTGATTTTTCTCGTGTTTATTTATCCCGTCGTGGGAATTCTGCTCATCCGAGCCACATTTCAGTTCAACATCATTCCCCTGCTGTTTCCATTGGCCGCAGGTTTTGCCCTTGTCGGGCCGATCGCGGCAATCGGTCTTTACGAACTAAGCCGCCGTAGAGAGCGGGGGTTGGATACGAGCTGGTCCCATATATTCGATGTCTTTTATTCCCCTTCGTTCAAATCAATTGTTGCCCTTGCCCTGTTACTGCTGGCGATTTTTGTTGTCTGGGTCGCGGTTGCTCAATCCATCTACATTGACAATTTTGGCTATGGAGAACCGAGTTCACTCTCGGGCTTTGTTATGAGCGTTCTGACGACACCGGAAGGGCACCGGATGATCTTATGGGGAATGTCGACGGGTTTTTGTTTTGCATTGCTGGTTCTCGTGCTGAGTGTGGTATCGTTTCCCCTGTTGCTGGACCGCGACGTCGGCTTTGCAAGTGCAGTCCTGACTTCAATCCGAACGATAATCCGTAATCCCATAGCCATGAGTTTTTGGGGTGTCATTATTGCGGTCGGATTGTTAATCGGCTCATTGCCATTTTTCCTCGGCCTCGCCATTGTCCTGCCGATTCTCGGTCACGCGACCTGGCACCTGTATCGAATTGTTATTGAACCCGATCCAAATGCTCGGCCCGAGTTTGTCGAGCGTCCCAAAGCGCCGCGTTATGCCGCGCAATTTCCTATTTCGCTATTCCGGTTCAGAAAATCCGGGGACGACTCTGACAATGGCTGAAGCTGGGATTTCGGTTAATGGATTTGGATTACCGTCAAGGGACGCTTTGACTAAGGGTGACTATAAATATAATGAATAGTCCGACTGTAAAATGGATTTCTAATAAAATAGCGGTTTCGCTAGTCTAATTTCTACATAAGCTTCCCATTCAAACACTCACATTCCGCAAAGCTTAGGGATATGATGCTGTTTGTACATGGCTGGGCGGACTAAAGATGAGCGCAACTTCGAATGTATTAAGTCGTACTTGTCCGGCCCGAGGAGAGAACTATTGAGCGAAAACGAACCATGTTTTGATATAGCACATCTCGGACATGTGGAGATGCTGACCAACAAGCCCGAGAAAAGTCTGGAATTTTTTGTCAATGTATTGGGGCTTACAGAAAGCGGACAGGATGAAGACTCCGTTTATCTCAGGGCCTGGGACGATTACGAATACCACACACTAAAATTGACGGCTTCCAGTACAACAGGGATGCGACATGTTGGATATCGGGCTTCCAGCCAGGCCGCCTTGGAACGACGTGTCGCCGCAATAGAATCCCTCGGAGCAGGCATCGGCTGGAGCGACGGCGATCAGGGCCATGGCCCGGCCTATCAATTCAAGGATACAGACGATCACCTGTTCGAAATATATTTCGAGACCAACAAATATGAGCCCAGCGAGGCTGAAAAGCCGGCACTAAAAAATCAGGCACAGAGAAATCACTCTCGCGGTGCTGGTGTCAGGAGACTGGATCATCTGAATTTGCTGGCAAAGGATGTTGGAGCAATCCGGGAATTTATACCCGCAGCACTGGGAAGCCGGATTACCGAGCAGATTGTATTTGATAGCGGGACTGTTGCCGGTTGCTGGTTCACGGTGAACAATAAGAGCTATGATATCGCCTACACCCAGGATCACACCGACACAAACGGGCGGTTCCACCATGTGACATTTGCGGTCGACCAGCGGGAGCAAGTTTTACAGGCCGCAGATATCTTCCTTGAAAACGATGTTTATATAGAAACGGGTCCTCACAAGCATGCGGTCCAGCAGACGTTTTTCCTCTATGTTTATGAGCCCGCCGGCAATCGCGTCGAAGTCGCCAATGCCGGAGCCCGCCTGATTCTGGATCCGGATTGGGAAACGGTAACCTGGACGGAAGAAGAACGAAAAAAAGGGCAGGCCTGGGGATTGCAGACCATTGAAAGTTTTCACACGCACGGTACACCACCCGTGCCATGATATGTTGAACGACTAAACGATATTGAACAGTGAATAAAAAATTTTGGAGAATTCGATGACGAAACCAACCGCATTGGTGGTAAGTGCGCATTCAGCCGATTTTGTCTGGCGGGCAGGCGGTGCCATCGCTCTTCATACCCAGAAAGGGTATGAAGTGACCATTGTTTGTCTTTCCTACGGGGAACGGGGAGAGTCCGCGAAACTCTGGAAACAGGAAGGCTGCACACTGGAACATGTGAAGGTGGAAAGAAAAAAAGAGGCGGAAAATGCCGCATCGGCACTCGGTGCCCATGATATCCAGTTTTTTGATCTCGGAGACTACCCGCTGGAAATGGACAGAGAGGCGAAATTTCGTCTAGTCGATGTCATTCGCCAGGTACAGCCGCGGTTTATGCTCAGCCACTCACAGGATGATCCCTACAACACGGACCATCCTTACGCGACAAAGATGGCCCTGGAATGCCGCATGATAGCTCAGGCCTGGGGACACAATCCGGGTGAGAAAGTGCTTGGCGCTCCCCAGCTTTATTTGTTTGAACCGCATCAGACAGAGCGCTGTGGTTGGAAGCCTGACACGTTCCTGGACATAACCGATGTGTGGGATAAGAAACGCGCTGCGATTGAGTGTATGGAAGGGCAAGAACATCTATGGGATTTCTATACAAATGTTGCGGAGAATCGCGGCAATCACTTCCGCCGCAATTCGGGTGGACAGGCCGGTGGCCGTCCGGCGCGCTATGGAGAGGCTTATCAGTCGCTCTTTCCGCGCACTGTGGATGAACTCTGATTTGGAAAACAGAATGGTTCAAAATTATGCATGTGGTAGTTGAAAATATTGAACGGACCGAGCCCCGGATCCTGGACGGCTTGGCAAAGGCAGGCGTGTCAACGGTGCATGAAGCCCAGGGACGCATCGGATTGATGCAGGCATTTATGCGGCCCATCTATCCCGGAGCGGCTATCGCCGGTTCAGCGGTAACGGTATCCATCCCGCCTGCAGACAACTGGATGATCCACGTTGCTGTCGAGCAATGCAGGGAGGGAGACATTCTCGTCGTGGCGCCGACGTCTCCCTCGGATGCCGGTTATTTTGGCGAGCTTCTGGCAACGTCCCTTCGCTCCAAGGGCGTTGTTGGACTGGTCATTGAAGCGGGCTGTCGCGACATCAAGCCTCTCACCGAAATGCAGTTTCCGGTCTGGTCCCGGGCAGTATCGGCTCAGGGTACGGTCAAGGAGTCCCTGGGCTCGGTTAATATTCCCGTGGTATGTGCGGGCGTGTCCATTGAACCCGGGGATGCGATCATTGCCGATGACGATGGTGTTTGTGTTGTCCGGAGATCCGGTGCTGCTGATATTTTGGAGAAATCGTTAGAACGAGAAGCCAAAGAAGATGCGACCCGTGCCCGGTTGAAAGCGGGAGAGGTTGGCCTGGACATTTATGGCATGAGAGAAAGACTGCAAGACAAAGGTCTGACTTATTTGAAAGATGCCAGTCATTTGAAGGGAGAATGACTATGCGTTCTCTGCCCTGTACATGGATGCGAGGGGGAACCTCAAAAGGCGCTTATTTCCTGGCCTCGGATCTACCGGGAGATGAAGAGCAACGGGATCAGCTGCTGCTTTCGGTCATGGGATCGCCGGATGATCGGCAGATCAACGGAATTGGAGGTGCCGATCCGCTGACCAGCAAGGTTGCCATTATCTATCCCTCGGAACGCCCGGACATAGACGTCGAATATTTGTTTGCCCAGGTTTTTGTCGATGAAGCGCGGGTGGGTTACGGACAAAACTGTGGAAATATTCTGGCCGGTGTCGGCCCGTTTGCCATTGAGCAAGGGTTGGTAAAGCCGAAAAATGGGAATACGGAAATAGCTATCTATATGGTCAACAGCGGACAAACCGCAGTTGCAGAAATTGACACCCCTAATGGAGAAATATGCTGGGAAGGGCGTGCGAGCATCGATGGCGTTCCCGGTACGGCCTCGGCTATTCCCCTGAGTTTCAAGGACGCCGCAGGTTCCATGTGTGGCGACCTTCTCCCCACTGGTAATGAATGCGATGAAATTGCTGGGCTCCGGGTAACATGTATCGACAATGGCATGCCGGTTGTTGTATTTCGCGCCCGCGATGTGGGTCGCACCGGCTATGAGACACGGGAGCAGCTGGACAACGATACCGAGCTGAAGGCGCGCCTTGAAGAGGTTAGACTGGCAGCGGGGCCACTGATGAATTTGGGAGATGTTACCGAAAAAACAGTTCCCAAAATGACCCTTGTCTCCGAGCCCCGGAATGGCGGATGTATCATGACGCGGACATTTATTCCTCATCGTTGCCATGCCTCTATCGGGGTTTTCGGAGCCGTCAGCGTCGCAACCGCCTGTGTTCTGCCAGGATCTCCGGCTTATGAATTAGCCGATATTCCTCCCGGTGAGAAGAAGGTGATGGCTGTTGAACATCCCCTGGGTGCCCTGGATGTTTTGATGGAAACGGAAACGAGAAATGATAGTGTCGAAATAAAAAAAGCTGCGTTTCTCAGAACGGCCCGCAAACTCTTTTCAGGCCAGGTTTTCTATCAGGATGATATCGCCGCCTGATGTTTCAGACGTTACAGTCACAAACCTTTAATGCTTAGTTCTTTCGGGTACTAGGAGAAGCTCTCGCAGTAAGATTTGTGGAGAGCCGCATCGGATGGACAGATCGACAGGCCGGTTTCAGCGATCGGAAACGACTTCGTACCCGCAGACCTCAAATTCGGTCTTGGAACCTTGCCAGGAAGCAATGGAATTCATCCATTTGCGGACTATTGCTGTTAATAAATTGCTTTTCATTCAGAGCGAACCGCATCAATTAAATACAAACATTTTAATTTTGTTTAGAT
>JANQOC010000185.1 GCA_028279265.1 Hyphomicrobiales bacterium | reverse complement strand
GGCCGGCCTGATCATGGGCGTGGGCCATGAGCGTCGTTATGAGGCGACAATGGAGGAGATCACCCGCATCGTTAACGAACCGGAATTTGGAACGCATATGCATGTGGAGGCCAATTTCTCCCACGACATTCTGGCCTCTCTCGATGCAGACAACTGGCGGGGCACGAAGGAAGAGGCACCCGCCGCTGCCTTTACCGGCATGGGAATTCACCTGACGGACCTGTTCCTGTCCATGCTCGGTCCGGTCGATGCGGTCTGCGCCCAGACGGCGAAGCGGGTTCTGCCCCTGCCGACCGGTGATATTGTCGGCATTCAGCTGCGCTTTGCCAGCGGTGCCACGGGGTTCCTCTGCGCCGTCTCCGCAACCCCCTATTACGGGCGCTTCACGGTGTTCGGAGAGAAAATGTGGGTCGAAGCCCGGGACGAAGCCCATCCCCAGCACGGCGGCAAGACCCATCTCATCACCTGCGGCAAGGACGGCAAGCAGCATGAGCGCGTTCTCGACGCCAAGGATCCGGTTCTCGCCAATATCGTGGAATGGGTCGATGCGGTTGAAGGCCGGGGAGACTATCGTTTCACCGATGAACAGAGGATCGGCAATGTCGCCATCCTCGAAGCCGTGGCCAAATCCGTCGAAAGCGGCAACTGGGAAAACGTCTGACAAATACAATTCCTTCGGGAGATGCTTCGAGCTCAAGCACATCGTGTAAGTTGTGATTTCGAAAACTCCCGAAGGCGGCCTCCTGCTCTCGTTTGAAGGAAAAGAACGTCCAATTTGCTTGACATAGTTTATACGCTCATCCCGATTTTTCTTATCGGACTGTTTGGATATATCGCCGTCAAAATGGACCGCATTTCGGCGAGCGGTGTTAAAGCGATAGGCACATTTGTTTTTTTCTTTGCCCTGCCGGCGCTCCTGTTTTCGGGGATGGTGCGCCAGCCCATCAATGAGGTCATCGCTCTCGATTTCATCGGGGCCTATACACTTTCCATAGTTGTATTGTTCGTTGCCGTCGCCCTGGCGGCACGACTGATCTGGCACTATACCCTGGCGGAATCGAGTATGATCGGCTGCGTAGCTGCGCTGCCCAATCTCGGTCTGATGGGAATCCCGGCCCTGGTGCTGATCATGGGCGACAAAGTCCTGGTCCCTCTGACGATCATGTGGCTGATCGACATGATGGTGATCCTTCCCCTAACAATAATGATAATTGAATATGATAAAGCCCCGGGGGCTATTTTGCGAAAGGCGATGGAATCTGTCCGCCAGTCACTGTTCGCCAACCCGGTCGTCGCAGCTGCCCTGCTTGGGGCCGGGCTCTCAGCGTTGAACTTTCAAATTCCCAGCGCCCTCGACAATAGTATCCGCTTTCTCGGAAATGCCGCGGGACCCGCGGCCCTGTTCGCCCTCGGCGGCATGCTGGCGGCTCAGTCATTCGTCTGGAGCGATCGGCTCAGTCATGGGATGGTGTTCCTGAAAATTGTCATGCAACCGGTTGTGAATTTTGCTTGCATGACACTGTTCGGCGTCGATGAAGAGTTACGATTGATCGCCACCATGGGGGCTGCTGTTCCAGTTGCTGTCCTGTCATTTCTAATAGCCCAAACGCACAATCTTCTCGTCCCGTCCGTATCATCTGCCACAGTAATCTCGACCCTTTTATCCATCCTGACCTTGAGCGCCATACTGGCCCTGCTAGGATAGCCGGGAAAAAGACAGGGAGATTCAATCGAAACCCGCTCCCGAATACTTGTTTCCCATTGATTAGGGGAATGCACAAAACGCATTCTCCTAGACCTGTGATCGCGTTGACACGCTTTCTGCATTTGCCTAAGTTCACAGAGAATTCTTTATAAGAATGAAACGCTTCCCCTGCCGGAACAAAAAACCGCTGACTGCTCCCTAATTTGAAGGAGAATTCAGCTCGCTCGTTACCGGCGCGGCAAACACAAACCTCGACCACAAGCTTGGTCATCAATAGGAGGATATTCGAGTGAGCGACACCCCCTGGAAAAACGATAAATGGCAAACCAGCCTCTGGAACTTCGCAGAAGAAGTGAAATCCCAGTTTAATTTTAAAGACAATATTCAAGTCCACGATGTGACATTGCGCGATGGAGAACAGCAAACCGGTGTTGCCTTCGACTATGACGACAAGATCCGGATTGCGGAAGCCCTGGCCGAAGCCGGCGTTCACCGGATTGAAGCCGGAATGCCCGTGGTCTCCAAAGACGATGCTCGCGTTGTTGCGGATCTGGCCAAAAGGAACCTTGGGCCTAAAATCTTTTCATTCTCCCGCTGCATGGTCGACGACGTCCAGCGGGCTGTCGACGCCGGTGTTGGCGGAGTTGTCATGGAAGTTCCATCCTCGCAGCACCTGATCGAACTCGGCTATCGCTGGGAATTTGAGAGAGCCGTCGAACTCTCTATTGAATCCACCAAATTTGCCCATGATAACGGTCTCGAAGTCGTCTTCTTCCCCATTGACTTCAGCCGGTCGGATCTCAATTGGGTTATGGATCTCATCGAACGCGTCAGTAATGAAGGCCACATGGACGCCCTGGCTCTCGTGGACACCATGGGATGCACATCCATCCACGCCATGCCTTATTTTGTCCGCGCGGTGAAAGAACGGTTCAACGTGCCGCTCGAAGCCCACTTCCACCAGGACTTCGGTCTCGGTGTGGCCAATACGATCATGGCCCTAGCGGAAGGCGCTGATGTCATTCACTCAACGGTTCTCGGACTGGGCGAGCGTGCCGGTAACGTCCCCATGGAAGAAACCGTCATGGCCCTGCTGACACTTTACGATGTCGATATCGGCATCAAGACCGAAAAGCTGAAGCCCCTGGCCGACCTGGTTGCGGAAATTGCGGATGTTCCGATCCAGACCAACCATCCGATCATCGGCAAAGACCTGTTCCAGATCGAGTCCGGAATTATCGCTTCCTGGTGGTCGAACTGCGGTGACGAATATCTCACCGAAGTCTTCCCCTTCCGTCCGAGCCTCGTTGGTCAGGAAGAGCCTGTCATTGTGATGGGCAAGGGCAGCGGCATCGACTCCATCAAGGACTGGCTGCAAAAAGCCCAGATCCAGGCGACGGACGAACAGGCCATGGAAGTCCTTATGGCCGTCAAAGACTGGGGCCTGAAAAACAAGCGCCTCATGAATAATGACGAATTCCGGAAAGTTGCAGAGGAAACACTGGCCGGGTAAGTCCTGAAACAAACGACATCTAAAAATAAGGGCGGGCCAGAAAATTGATCTGGCCCGCCTATTTTAGTGCAATTCTCCCTGGCGGGCTTATCCTGGCGCTCTTGTCCTGTGCGCTCTAATCCTGGCCCACTCTTAGCGACCTGCCGGTCGCCGGCGCCAATCAAATTCTCAACGCCAATGTATTCCAGGCTTACCCCAGAACCTCGGGATTGATCGGATAAACGGGCTTGTCACCCTTAATAATAAGTCCCACATCCCGCGCCGCCTTGGTCTGCAAATCATCCAGCGCTTCCACGGAATAGAAGCCCGTATGCGGGGTGATGATGACATTGTCGCGGCCCAGCAGTTTGGAATCCGAAGGCAGAGGCTCCGTTGGTACGACATCAAGTCCGGCACCGCCGATTTCGCCGGCGTCGAGGGCCGCCACCAGATCCGGTTCGCTCACCAGAGGCCCGCGCGCCGTGTTGACGATCAGGGCCGAGTTTTTCATTTTTGCAAACGCCTCGGTGTTGAACAGATTTTCCGTTTCCGGGGTGAGCGGTGCGTGTACCGAAATGTAATCCGACTCCGCAAGCAGTGTATCAAAATCGACGCTGGTTACGCCGTGCTGTTTAACGACCACATCGGGCACATAGGGATCGAATATCAATACATCGAGACCGAAAGCTTTGGCCTTGGGCACGATGGCCTGGGGGATTTTTCCAAAACCGGCGAGACCAAGTTTCCTACCCCGCAACCGGTTCAACGGAACAACAGCCGGCATTTCCCAGCGCCCGTTTTGGACCAGGGAATTCGAGAGGGGAATTTTCCGCGCAAGCGCCATGAGCAGGGCCATCGAATGGTCGGAAACCTCATCGATGCAATAATCCGGAACAAAAGTGACGGCGATCCCCTTCTTCGTCGCGGCATCGATATCAATATTGTCAACGCCGATGCCAAATCGGCCGATGGCCTTACACTTGTCCAGGCCGGCGATAACGTTGGCGGTGATTTGACCATAAGTGACAAGCAAGCCGTCCGCGTCCTTTGCCACCTCAAGTATTCCGTCTTCCGTTGGTTCCTTGGCCATGACCAGCTCAAAGTCGAGATCGGAAAGAGCCGCCTTTGCTGGATCGAGACTTGGGAACACGCTGTCCGCTACTGCAATTTTATACTCTGCCATAATGATTTTTCCTTGCTCCAATTCGAGGCAACGCCGAAAAGATAACGGGCGTCTTACCCCTTCTGAACCGCCGCCTCTTCACCAGATCACCAGCACCCGGGCGGCCGTAACGGCACAGCGCTCGCGGTGAAATGTGAAAGGAATGCAGGTCGCTAATTCCAGGATTTCCCAACTGTTACACCACCCCTGTCGGCAATTTGCAACGACCAGTTTTGTGACACCGCCAGGAAAATTGGAAATCGGAATCCAATCAGGCGCTCATGCATCACGACAGCGTCCAACCGAACCGCCGAGATCAATCCCAAAATACCGGAATTTTAGACCGCTCCCCCTGAAACTTGGGCTCTAAAGCCCCAAATTTTACGATATTTTCTATCGATCCAGCGATTTCCATAAAAAATATCGATTTTTTCTTGATTTATGGATGCGGATTTGTTTTGCTTGTATGACATTTTATCATCGGAAGAATCGATAAATTAGAAAAGTTCAAGGGTGGAAACAAAGTGAAATTGAGACAATTCGAGGCTCTGCGGCTGGTCATTGCCCGAGGGACCACAAAAGAGGCTTCGTTATTCATGGGACTGACCCAGTCGGCGGTCAGTCGCCTGATTACCCAGCTTGAAAATGAAGTGGGATTTAAAATATTCGACCGGCGACAGGGTCGACTTCACCTCACACCCGAAGGCCAATATTTCTATGCCGAGGTTTCGAAAATCCTCGAGGGGCTGGATCAGCTCAAACTGATGGCATCGGATATTTCGACCCTGACGGTCGGCAGTTTGAAGATTATTGCCATGCCGGCTCTCGGATTTGGCTTGCTGCCAACGGCGATTGAACAGATCCAGGCCCGCTACAAGCGTTTGAAAATCTCTGTTGACCTCGCCAGTCGCGAAGCTGTCGAAGGTGAAATCCTGAAAGCCCGCCACGATATCGGCCTCGTCACCCTGCCCATTGAAAATGAAGCCCTCGAAGTCGAACCCCTGTTCGGTATCGACAGTGTTTGTGTCCTGCCGCTGGATCATCCACTGCGGGATCAGCCGGTTATCCGGGCCGAGGATCTTGAAAACCAGCCATTCATTTCGATTGAGCCGGGAACCTTGTTTCGCTACCGCACCGATGAGCTTTTTGGCAAGCTGGGCATCAAGCGGCAATTGCGGCTGGAAGCTCAGTCGACCATCATGGTTTGCAATCTGGTGGCACAGAACCTGGGGGTTTCCCTGGTTCACCGCTTCATCGCCGAGGCCTTCGAGGGTCGGATCCTGATCAAACCCTTCGAACCCGCAATCACTCTCGAGTACGGGCTGGTGTTCCCTGCGGGACAACAGCGGTCGAGAACGGTTGAGGAACTGGTGGAAATGCTGCGACAGTCAGCCAAAGAACGTCAAGGCGCCAAATCCATCGATATCAAGGCCCTGTCCGCTTAGCTTAGCCCCCGCTCCTATCGCCCGGGGCAGCATCAGAGAGAGATTGGCCGCACGGCTGGAATCGCCATGGCTGATCCACATGTGCGATCTTCATG
>JANQOC010000176.1 GCA_028279265.1 Hyphomicrobiales bacterium | reverse complement strand
GTTCTCGGACTGTTTGTCACCGGCGGTCCCATTTCGCTCGAATATCCCGAGCTTTCCCGCTTTAATCTGTCCGGGGGTATGGAGTTCCCGCTGCCATTGTTTTCACTCTGGTTCGCGCTCACAACCTATACCGCAGCCTTTATCGCTGAAAATGTGCGCGGTGGCATTCAGGCCGTACCGAAGGGGCAGACCGAAGCCTCACAGGCGCTGGGGCTCAGTCGCGGGCGCATGCTTCGATTCGTTATCATCCCCCAGGCCATGCGCGTGATTATCCCGCCGACCATTAGTCAGTTCCTGAATTTGACGAAAAACTCGTCGCTGGCTGTCGCAGTTGCCTATGAGGAACTGGTCAGTATATGGGCCGGTATTTCCCTGAATCAGACCGGACAGGCGCTGATCATTATTGCCATGACCATCGCCGTTTACGAGACCCTCAGTCTGCTCACATCCGCGATACTGAATTATTACAATAAACGCGTTCAACTGGTGGAGCGCTAGACCATGAGTGCAAGCGAATTTGTTCCCAAACCGTCGAGGCCGGCGCCAATTTCACAGACCGGTACGATTGCCTGGATCAAGGAGAATTTCTTCTCCAGCACGACCAATGCGGCACTCACACTCGTCAGTCTCTATATCCTTTACCTGATAGTGCCGCCATTTGTGGAATGGGCGATACTCAAGGCCAATATCTCGGGCAGCGACAAATCCATTTGTGACGCCAACAAGGATGGAGCCTGCTGGACGTTTATCAAGGTCCGGTTCGTGCAGATCATGTTCGGCCTCTACTACGGCACCAATCCGGATCAGATCTGGCGTCCTATCCTCGCATTCTTCTCCCTGGCCGGGCTCATTAGTCTGCTGCTCATTCCCCGCGTTCCCTACAAGGGATATATCGGCGCCTTCATCCTCGTGATCTTCCCGTTTATCGCCTACGCCCTTATCCACGGGGAATGGCTGGGCCTGCCTATCGCTGAAACCTCCCAGTGGGGCGGGTTCATGCTGACCTTCGTTCTCGCCAGTGTCGGTATTGTCGCCGCTTTGCCCATCGGCATTTTGCTGGCCCTTGGACGACGCTCGAATTTGCCGATTATCCGGACCATTTCCGTTGTATATATCGAATTCTGGCGCGGTACGCCGCTGATTACCATACTGTTCATGGCGTCTGTCATGCTGCCGCTTTTCTTCCCCGCAGAAGTCGATTTCGACAAAGTGCTGCGGGCGATGATCGGAATTACCATGTTCCAGTCGGCCTATACGGCGGAAGCCATTCGCGGCGGACTGCAGGCGATCCCCAAGGGACAGTATGAAGCTGCGGACGCTCTCGGGCTTGGTTATGCTCAGAAGACGCTGTTTATCATCCTGCCCCAGGCTCTGAAGATTTCCATTCCCGGTATCGTGAACACCTTTATTTCCCTGTTCAAGGATACGTCCCTGGTCTCCATTATCGGACTTCTCGATCTCCTCAACATGGCCGAAACATCGGCCCGCTCCCTGGAGTGGAAGGGGTATGATATTGAAGCCTATGTCTTCGCCGCCTTTGTTTTCTGGATTTTCTGCTACGGCATGTCACTTTACAGCCGTGGACTGGAGAAAAAACTCGATACGGGCCATAAAGAATAGCAGATGGAATTTGATCGATGACTGATACGACAGTGAATACCGCCAGCGCCCAGGATCTCAGCAATGAAAGCGTGATCAGCATTTCCAACCTCAATAAGTGGTATGGTAATTTTCATGTGCTGAAGGACATAAATATCGAAGTCGGAAAGGGTGAGCGTATCGTTATTTGCGGTCCCTCGGGATCCGGCAAGTCGACCATGATTCGGTGCATAAACCGCCTGGAGGTCCATCAGGAAGGCACCATCCTTGTCGATGGAATCGAACTCAATGACGATCTGAAAAACATTGACGAGATTCGCCGCGAGGTGGGCATGGTGTTTCAGCACTTTAACCTGTTCCCACATCTCACCGTTCTCGAAAACTGCACCCTGGCACCGATCTGGGTACGTAAGATGCCGAAGAAAGAAGCGGATGAGATTGCGATGCAATATCTGACCCGCGTGAAAATTCCCGAGCAGGCCTTGAAATACCCTGGTCAGCTCTCAGGCGGCCAGCAACAGCGGGTGGCCATTGCCCGCTCTTTGTGCATGAGTCCGAAAATCATGCTCTTTGACGAGCCCACATCCGCCCTCGACCCGGAAATGATTTCCGAGGTGCTGGATGTGATGATTGATCTCGCGGGAAGCGGGATGACGATGCTTTGCGTTACCCATGAAATGGGCTTTGCCAAACAGGTCGCAAACCGGGTCATCTTCATGGATGGTGGTGAAATTGTTGAACAGAACGAGCCGAACGAGTTCTTCGACAATCCCCAGAATGAACGAACAAAACTGTTCCTGAGCCAAATCCTCGCTCACTAAAGCCATAACGTCAGGCACTGCAAGCTTCAGACTTGTTGGCCGGGAAGGCTAGGCCTCAATTGATAGCTGAGGAAGATCGCTCTCAGCACGCGGCTATGAGGTCGACTTCCACGAGGGCGCCGACAGCAAGTCCCGTCACGCCGATACATGTTCGCGCCGGCATTTTGTCGGGATCGAAATAGGTTTGGTAGACGGCATTCATTCGCTCATAATCACCAAAGTTCACGAGATAGATGCGTACATGAACCGCTCGGTCGAGCGCGGAGTCGAAACTTGCAAGCACGGACTGCAGGTTTTTCATGACCTGATGGGTCTGTTCCTCAATAGCGCCGGGAACCACTCGGGTGTTGTCTGCGCCCACTGTAGGCATCTGTCCTGTGACAAACAAAAAGTCTCCGGCACGTACGGCATGAGAAAAGGGAGCCACGGGTTTGGGACCATCGGCGGCCATCAAATGAGCGATTTCAAGCACAGCAGAATTTCCTTTCGAGTGAGCGAGAGGTTGGATTCGAGAAAACGGTTCAGGTGGAAGCTTTTCATCACAGAGGCCAAATAGGCACAATTTTTTGAGCCCTAACGGAACCACTCTCCAATTCGCATTGATGTCAATGTTTCAGAGCTTAGACGAATTAGAGTGCCCATATCCACCCCCATCGCTGTCTGCAGAGTCACTTCCTAATTCTACAATATTTTGAAGCAAGGAATTGAGCTGAGGGAAAATAGGAACCGTACCAGGGGCGCCGTCCCCCGTTGATCGCAATGTGCAAGTTGACAGCCGAAAAAAAAGCCCGGCAATGAAAACATTGCCGGGCCTTTCAAATTGAATTGATATGTGCCGTTAGTTGGCCATGTCCTTCAAGGCTTTCAGGGGCTGGACTTTAACGACGGTCTTGGCGGGCTTCGCCTTGAACATCATTTCTTCGCCGGTGAATGGATTAATGCCTTTGCGTGCTTTGGTCGCCGGCTTACGCACGGTTTTGATTTTCATCAGACCAGGCACGGTGAACTCTCCAGCGCCACGCTTTTTCAAATGACGTTCAATTACGGCGCTTAGCTCGTCCATAACAGCTGTGACAGATTTCTTGTCGAGACCTGTGTTTTCAGCGAGCGTAGACAGCAACTGTGATTTTGTCAGAGGTTCGCTGATCGCGGTCATTTTTCGAGCGGGAGTTTTTTCTTTAAGCATCTATGTCACCTTCCTGTTTCGTTTCTCTGGTGGCTGTAACACCACAATATTCATTTGGCCCGCCAATAATATTTAATAAGTTCGGCAAAGCCTCGTTTATCAGATGGAACCCAGGGTGTTTGATATTGCAGTCATCACATCCCGCAACATGACGCCAACTACGTTCCAACTTATCTATCTTAAACCGGGGAAGTCCAGGTGGGGTTAAATCTTGCCCTCAAAGAAATTCGAATCCCGATCCAAAGCATCGATACGTTTCCATTAGCCACTAATTGTTGCAAAGATCAAGAGAGAAATTCACCCCAGTTGATGAATTTCAACCCTTTATTTATAGGGATAAATGAAAAATTCTGTTACAATTATTGAGCGAGTTGATTCGCGTCATCGAGGAGTTCGATGCCAGCATCGCTGGACCATCTGAGCGCGATGTCAGTCGCCGTGCCCTGGAGCTGCCGATCGCTGTCGAAGGCCGAAAACATCAGCACTTCACAACGCGCCTTCTCATAAGTGGGACGCGCTTGCAAGGCCAGATCCACGGCATCGGCAAGTATCCGGTCAACCTCCGCGCCTGTCTCCGACAGTTTAAGAAGCCCATCGGCTTTTTCTTTCGCCTGATAAGCTGCCCTGTACATGAGAGCTTCCCGGCGCGAAATCTCGGTTTTTCTGTCACGACGCAGTTTTCTGCGAAGAAAATCATTGTCTTCCGCTTCCGCAGGAAGGGGCGTTTCCCGGGCATCCTGGGCTTCTTGCTTCCAATGCGCATGGGCATGGCACAGTTTAACGAGGGTCAGGAACTGATCCCAAACCCCCTCTGAAAGCTCACCGCGATGAAATGAATTGGCGTCGATATCCGGTTGCCAACTTTTGAGTACATCCATGCGAGTCTCCGTACTGCGTTATTCTTGTCTACACATCTTCTTTGCAGAAGTCGCTTCGCCCTTAACCCATAGCTCAGAGCCTGGTTCATGAATTCCAATAATGCGAATGGAGGTGCGTCCCCGGTGCATTATGGGTGATCTACGCAGCACAGATTTAACACAACCATAGATATCATATTCGAAAGGAAAAATAATTATCCGTTGGTTTATTAACAGGCTTTTCCCCTTTTATATGTGCCCTTTTTCAGACACTTCCCGTAAATCAACCCATTCTTTGCCGGCCCAAGTCTTTATTCAACTGCGACATTTGGTACGGTTAATGCGACCAGAATGTGTTGATTCGAAAATTATGGGTTCAGGATCTCCTTGCGCGCTCCCCTATTGGTCTTCAATCCCCGATTGAACTCTTAGCATTATGGTAAACCGGGCAGCGAAGCTTATAGCATGACGGCTGCTCGTCGAAACGGCGAGAATTCATTTATTGTTAATTAGGGGATTAGAGCGTTGCGATGGCCGCAATGACCGCCTCTCCCATTTCCTTTGTGCCGGCAGTGCCGCCGATATCCCGGGTAAGGTCGCGGCCTTCATCGATGACCTGGGCCAGGGCCTTGTCCATCAGCGCTGCGGCGTCGCTCGCCCTGGGCGCCTGCTGCTTGCGTCCCAGCCAGTCCAGCAGCATTTTTCCCGACATGATCATGGCATAAGGATTGGCGATATTCTTACCGGCAATGTCGGGTGCGGAACCATGGGTTGCCTGAGCCATCGCCTGGGTTTCACCGACGCACAAACCCGGAGCAAGTCCGAGCCCTCCCAGGAGACCCGCACCAAGATCGGTCAGGATGTCGCCAAACTGGTTGGTGGTGACGACGACATCGAAATTCTGGGGAGCCATCACCAGTTCCGCGGCGATGGTGTCGATATGGATTTCATCAAAAGTCACATCCGGGAATTCCGCCGCCACTTTGCGGCACTCTTCTGCGAACATACCGCAAACCAGCTTGTAAACCGCTTCCTTGTGTACGGCGGTCATTCGTTTCTTCGGCCGCGTTCGCGCGATGGCAAACGCTTCCCGCGCAACCCGGTTGGCGCCTTTCCTGGTCACAACTCTTGTGCCAATAGAAATTTCGTCATTCGGGCGAAACTCACCGGTACCCGCAACAGCGACATCAAAGGACTGCATGCCTTCGGTGACTTCCCGCAAAAAGACAATATCAACGTCTTTGTGGATTGAGGGAATGTTCCCATAGGATACGACCGGTTTTATGCTGGCAAAGAGGTCGAACATTTTCCGCAGGGGCGGCATGCCGGCCCAACCCGGTTCATCGCGGGGATAGGCAGCATGTCCAATGGGTCCCAATATCCAGCCATCGAGGCCGGCGAGCCCCTTAACCGTATGTTCCGGCAGTGTGTGGCCAAACTCCTGATGGGCTTTCACACCGATGGGTAAGGGGTGCCAGTCGATCTCAAGTCCGCTCTTCTGTGCAGCTGCTTTCATGATGTCAACAGCGACAGGCACCACTTCAAGTCCGATATCGTCGCCGAGCAGGATGCCGATTTTCATAGATGATCCTTAATTGATCTTTGTTTGCTACAATTTCTCGCGCAGGTGTGCAGGTGCAATTGCCCGTTAATACCCGGCAGACACCAATGTTCAGTGCCCTGTTACTAAACTAGAGCCGCTGCATCACTTTCAAGCGCTGCACATTATCGCCCGCCAGGTGCGTCCAAACCATGGCGTCGCGCACCAGTTTATCGGCACGGGCATTCATGCGCCGGCCGCCAATCCCGTGAATATCCAGATTGAGGCGTGTCACCCGCTGGATCACATCGGTCGAGTAATTCATAGCCAGACCGGCATGCGCGGAATGGGTGCCCTGATCGTGCTGCCAGGCAACCCTCAGTACGAGGGAGCGCAGGGCTTCGGTCAGCATGTGCATTTCATTCAGTTTCAGTTTCACCAGCTGGTGGTCGTAGATGCGTTGGCCTCCATGGGATGTGTTCTTGGCAAAATTCGAGGCCATATCCACGGCGTCGTCACACACTCCAAGGGCATTGGCGGCCAGTTCCAGATCACCGAACAGGTCGCCGCCATCGCCACCGCCGGCTTTGGCCGCGCCGATGCCGACCGTTCCAACGACGTTTTCGTGGGGCACGCGGGCATCCTCGAAAATCAGTTCCGCGTTCTGGTAAAAGCGCCAGCCCCGCTTGTTGAACACTTTACCGATGCGGAAACCGGGCGTATCTCTGGGCACCAGGAACAGGGTGCCTCCCTCCTTGATGCTGCGCGAGGAATCCGTGCGGGCATCGACAAAGAAGAGGGAGCCGACACTCCCATTGGCGATAAACGCCTTCTCGCCATTGAGGATCCACTCATCGCCATCGCGTTCGGCCCGAAGACGGTAGCCTGCCCTCGGATCGTTCTCCGGCGGTAACCTGTTATCGGACCCGGAATTGGCCTCGGTGATCCCGCGTCCCATGACATAGCGATGATCGGCCAGAAAGGGTTTGAGAAATCTCTCTTTTTGATCATCGGTACATGAACTGGCAATCTGGTGACTCCATTTCCAGTTCTGGCTGAAGGCTTTGGACATGGCGCTGTCGCCCTTGGCAAGTTCGGCCATGACAAGGGCCTGGGAAACGAAATCCGCACCAGGTCCGCCCCACTCTTTGGGCACCGCCAGGGTGCGAAAACCGAGTTTCGATCCCTTTTCGATAATCTCCCAGTCCCAGGGATCGAACGGTCCTTCGATCTGGTCCCTCTTCAGGGACAATGGACGGATTTCTTCTTCGACAAACTGACGCGCTTTCAGTTGCCAGCTCTGTTGTTCTTCGTTCAGGGAAAAGTCCATTTCAATCTCTCCAATAATGCCGGTTACTGGGGTTTGAACCCGGCCACGGTCTCGGCAATCTCGAGCCGCGTGGCGATGTCGTGACCATCGGCGTTGAGGAACATGAAACTGTCATTGACATATTTCTGCAGGGGCATGTCACGCATCACGCCCATGGCGCCAAAATGCTCCGCCGCCAGCAGGGCCACGTGATTGGCGGTTTCCGCCGCGTGGGTCTGGGCCATGGTACCGTAGGGGAGTTCTGCGATACTGCCATCGGCGATGGCTTCCGGGTGACGCATAATCCATGCCGCTTTCCACACAAGTGCGCGGGAAGTTTCCAGGCCGGTGGCCATTTCGGCGATTTTGTCGCCGATCCCCTGGTGTTCGATAATATTGTAACCGCCCTGGTAGCGGATTTTCGCATAGTCGATAGCTGTTTCGTAAGCGGCACGAGCCACGCCCAGATTGATGGCCGCCATGATAACCTTGCGGGCCTCGCTGTAAGCGGTGAAAATTTCTACAGTGCCTTTGTCTTCGGCGATGAAGCAATCGCCTGGGACATTACAGTCCTTGAAGGAGCAGTCGGAAAGTGATCCGTGTTGCCAGCGCACGGCTGGTTCCCCGTCTTCTGTGGTTTTTGCAAACGGATTGTCGTCAGTCTCGAATGTCAGTCCCTGAGTCCCGCGGGGAATAAGGCACAGGCCTTGTCCCGGAAAGCGCACGATCAGAAGTTTGGCGATCTCGGCATTGGGAATGTCGGTCATCGTTCCATTAATCCGCCATCCATCACCGCTTTGCTCCAGTGACAGTTGCGGATCCCGGTCGAAACTACCAGCGCGATGATAGGACCAGCCGTCCCGGATACTAGACTGAGCCTCGGCCAAAGCCAGATGATATTGTTCATCTTCCACAAACTGGGTGAGAATTTCTTTGACCCGGCTATTGGGTAGGTGAGATTCAAGGATGTGGCTGGCTGCAAGCATCGAGGTCGCAAGGGTCACGACCAGGTCCACATCTCCTGCCGCCAACTCTTCGAAGACGAGGCATGCGGTCAGCTCATCGGCACCGATGCCGCCACTGGCTTCACTGACCAGTAACCCTCTCACACCCAGTTCAGAGACTTCGTCTACCAAATCAATAAGCAGGGGTTTTGCAAAAGGTTCCAGCCTTTCAGGGTGAATGACCGCAGGTGTGATTTTTTCCTTAACGAAATCTCGGATCGTATCTCGAAACTCTATTTGCTCGGAAGTCAGGTTTAAGTCGTACATTGGCGTTACATATCTCTTGCTTGGTTTGTCTGCATGTCCTGTCGCTGTTTCTCGATCAGTCCAGAATGGATGGGGCACAGCCGACTGTGTTGAATTAAGGACTTGAAGGCTCGCTTGAAGGCCAGTGACTCTTTTGCGTCCGGTTTGAATCTTGTCGGCGAGGCTGGCAGGCCTTCCGCCGCGCACCAATTGCCAAATCCTGAGCTAATATTCGAACCCATAAGTCAATATTCAACGATTACTGTTTCTCCGACGGCATAAGGTCATGCGAATTTGTTTCTGTTTAAGAAATTTTGCTTCTTTTAAGAAAATTCGTGCTGTGTTAGATTTTTTATGCATGTGGTTGAGGAATTTGAACGCTTTTATCAATTTGCGCAGGAATAACGATAATCAATAAAACGGTTCAGTCCATGTAACACTGGTTTGCATCATGTCTGTCAGTCCGGCATAATGCAATAAAAAATAAGAAAATTGGAGAGGAAAAAAAGGAGTTTTAGAATGAAGACAATGAGAAGGTCTCTCAAATTCGCGGTAGGTGCTTCAGCCGCCCTTGCTTTCACAGCGACGGCGACCATGGTACACGCGAGCGGACACATCACGCCGCAGGAACAAAAGCTAATCGAAGGCGCCAAGAAAGAAGGCTCCGTAACGCTTATCAATCCGCTGTTAAGTGACCGAACATCTCAGCGCCTGGATGCTGCGTTTAAAAAGCACTATGGCTTACCCGATAGTTTCAAGGTCAACACGCTCCGCAAGGGAACGGGGGCAACTGTTGCCCAGGTTCGCCAGGAGATGAAAGCCAATAAATATACCGTTGACGCCATTCTCGTTCACAGCCCTGCCTTTTTTGCTGAAAGCGCCAAGCGCGGATTCTTCCAGGAGTTGGACAGTGGACAGTGGAAGCATAGCGAAGCCGGCGTTAAGAGTGCAGGCCAGTATTCGAACTATCCGTTTGTAGTGACGCCTTTGGCCTATACATTCCAGCCGGTCTGGAACTCCTCCTGCCCGGGTATGGAAAATTTCAACGTGTCATCCTACGCGGATGTGGCGAAGGAATCCCTTAAAGGGAAAACCATTTCATCGGATATTACAAAAAGCTTCACCTATCGTAACACTGTGCTTGCGCTTGAAGAAAATGGTGTGGACATTAATGGTCTCTGGGACCAGCTGAAGAAAACAGATCCGGTTGTTGACTTCCGCACGGAGCCGAAGATCCAGATGGTCATTTCCTGTCAGCGTCCCTTCGATATGTGGAACCTGTCGGGCCGCGTTTATCAAAACGTGAAAAAGAAAGCCGATCTGGCCAATGTTTTGAAAATCGGTTCCTTCAAAGAAGGACAGGTTATGCTCGGCAACCAGATTGCGGTCCTTAAAGGTGCTAAAAATCCCAATGCCGCGAAACTGCTGATCGAATTCCTTCTGTCGAAAGAAGGTGCGGATATCGCTGTTGAAGGTGAAGCCATTTATACCTTCCGAGCCAACTATTCACCGCCGGAAGCCGCCAAGCCTTACCTGCTGGATCTGTCCAAGCACAAGCTCATTGGCATGAAAGAATGGCAATCTGCGCCTAAACAGTACAAGCGTCTGAATTCCGAGTGGCAAAAGCGATTCCGCTAAACCCTTGGTCTGAAATGACAGTACAGAACTAATGGGATCGGGATATGGCTGCAGCCATATCCCGACCTCGTGTCAAAATCCGAATTCGAATTCGGTGTGAGCTCCAGTCAACCTTCAGTGTGATTTTCAATGACTACAGAAACTGCTCCAAATATTGTTACGGACCGTTCTTCTTCAAAGATGGGGAATCTCATTCGAGGGATGTTCACCCAGGAGAACATTCTCACACTGTCCGTCAGCCTCATCGTTGCCATCGCCGT
>JANQOC010000173.1 GCA_028279265.1 Hyphomicrobiales bacterium | reverse complement strand
CTGGTTTCGGCGCCGAACTGCAGGCCATAAGGGACACTGGGATC
This sequence comes from Hyphomicrobiales bacterium, assembly GCA_028279265.1. Classification (GTDB taxonomy): domain Bacteria; phylum Pseudomonadota; class Alphaproteobacteria; order Rhizobiales; family CAYWUX01; genus JANQOC01. Next base: position 10,052 of record JANQOC010000173.1, on the reverse strand, counting down.
GAAGAAAACACGGATCGCGGAATAGGGAACAACAAGAAGCTCGGGAACGTTATTGAAAGAAAGCCGAACCTCGAAAAACGTTTCCTCGACCCGCAGATCCCAAAACTGGTGCTGGAGGACGATGGTCATTTCTTCGGGATATTGTTCCTTCAGCCGCTTCGAAATGTTCACGCCGTCAGCCTGAGTGTCGAAGGCGATGAAAAAATGATGTTCGCCAGGAAGTTTTCCGGTTTTCTCGACACGTGTGAGTACCGTGCCGATGACGCTTCTCAGGGCATCCTGCGCCAGTTCTTCATAATGGATTTGATCACCGGTCATCGGTCGTTTTCGTTCCCCGTCAGCATTGAAATGCCTGTGTAACCTGTTCTCGCAGAAGAATAAACCTTCATCACGCCGCATTTTAGTGGAGGGCTTCTGTTGCCCGGTGCCCTCCGAAACCGCGCCTAACCGTGCGAACAGTTAGGGCTTTAAATTGAAGTCATCGCACCGCATTACGCAGCGAGACGAGCTTCCGCATAGTTGTCGTTTGCAACTATAAAATCGGCCCGATAACGGCGGAACCATGCCGAGCGAAAGTCTGCCCTTTACACCCTCGTCGATCCTATTTCGCCCCCAAACTGGCCTATTTTGAGCGTTTCTTAGAACCTGCAAATAAAGAAAGTTCCAGAAAATTGGTGGAGGCGCCGGGTACCGCCCCCGGGTCCGAATGGTTTATTTCGACAGCAGTTTATCGCCATAGTCGACAGAAGCCGACATCCTCAATATAAGCGGAAATGCGCCAAAATTAAAGGTTCTCATCGCGTTACCTGTTCATACGGTTAGTGAGTTTACAAGGGATACTGAAAACCGCAGACCGCCCGGGTTTTGGGGGCCTGTCTATTAGGGCCTGTGCGTAGGGCCGTGCCGCCTGGCCATTGCCGGAGCTCTTTAATGCAGGGGCTGGAGAATTACGGGGTCCGAATCAACCGCAGCGTCCGGGTCGCCGTGGCGATCTCCCGAACAAAATATGCCGTTTAAGAAACCTGGCTAATCCGGTTTTCCCGGGTCTCGGGACCGAAACCTATTGGATCCAGTTAATGGCTCAATTTAATTGTTCGAATAATGTTGTAAATGTGTCGAACGAATCAGTTAAAACCAATGGAGTCAACAGTTTGCCACATTTTTGACACAGGAATTTTATCGAACTTTCAATGGATTAGATTTCAATTCGCTAAGCGGGGATGCGAACTTGAAAATGCGGGGACATATTTCATTTCTATTTTGGCTGGCTGGCTCTGCATTTGTGCTGACGGCCTGTACGATTTCGCCACAAATTCTGGATTCCAACACCCAATTCAGCGCCACACCGCTGGCCACCGATGTTTATCGGGTTTCGATCGATGGCGATGCCTTCACAGATGGCCGCAAGGTTCAGGAAATGGCCATTGTAAGGGCGGCGGAACTGACCCTTGAAAAAGGCTACCAGTCCTTTGTCGTGCAGCAGGATACGATTCAGACCCGGCGGGAATTCGCGGGCTACTCTCCCGGCAGTTCTTCCCATAATCAAAGTATTGTCACGAGTGCCGAAGGGGTGACGACCTTTTACCTGCCGAAAATTCCCTTCTATGTGAACAAGACCGGCGGCTCGCTGGTGATTAAAATGTTCAAGGACGATGAAGGCAGCGACCACAAGGCCCTGGATGCGACCAGTGTCGTCAAGAGGTACAAGGCCAAAAGTACAACGATTTAGAGAGATCAGCCGGTAATCACGGGATCACAGGTCCGGACTTTCCTCGGGAAGCGGTGCGTGCATGGTTAGACCATTCCCTCGGTTTCGATGTTCAGCACCTCACCGCAGTGCTTGCAGTGGACCGCATCCATCTCGTGGCGCGTCAGACCACATTGCCGGCACTTGAACCGCACCTTTGCCGGCCGGAATATGGTCTGTATCAGCCGCAGGAACAGGGCGACACCGATAATCATAATGAGAACGGCAATCAGCCGGCCTGAACTTCCCTGCAGGGTGATATCGCCAAAACCCGTGGTTGTCAGGGTGGTGACCGTGAAATAGAGGGCATCGATATAGTTGTTGATTTGCGGGTTGGTGCGCAGCTGCAGGACGTAAACAAGGGCCGTGACAATGAAAATAAAGACCCCGAGATTGACCACGCTCTGGACGATTTCCTCATTGCGTTTGAAAAAGGCGTATCTGGATCTGAGCTCTGCCAGCGTGTGGTAGGTCCGCAGCAGCCTGAGCGCCCGCAACACGCGCAGGAACGTGAAATTTTCGATCAGGGCCGGGATCAGCAAAGTGACAACGACGATCAGATCAGTCCAGGTCGTCAGTTGTCCGAAGAAATTGAGACGGTTCGGCGAAATATAGAAGCGGGCGACCAGATCGAGAACGATGACCAGGGTAACCACATATTCGATCCCCCTTATCCACCAGAAATCCTCGAAAAATGTGGAAATTATAAAAAACAGAATCGTTGATATATCGAATATCAGCAGTCCGTTGCGGAAAATACGCGAGCGCCGGCGGGCCCCGTGATAGAGGCTAATAAGCAGGGATTTCAGGGAAAAGTCTTTTGCCATTGTCAATCTGTTATATTTAGAAATGGAATTTCAGTCCATATTCCATAATTTAGGGATTTATTGGCTTTGTCCCGCGCGAAAGTGGACGTAGATGTAGCCAGCAACCGGGACTCGTCAAGGCCGAGGAATCAGATTAGCGTAAATCCATGCAACAATATCTCGAACTCATGCAGCGTGCGCGCGACGAAGGCATTCAGCAGACCGACAGAACCGGTACGGGAACGCTGAGCGTGTTCGGTCACCAGATGCGCTTTGACTTGGCCAGGGGTTTTCCCATGGTCACGACCAAGAAGCTGCACCTGAAATCCATCATCTATGAACTCCTCTGGTTCCTGCGCGGGGAAACCAATATCGCCTATCTCAAGGAGCACGGTGTATCCATCTGGGATGAATGGGCCGATGAAAATGGCGAGCTGGGCCCGGTTTACGGATATCAGTGGCGCTCCTGGCCGTCACGAACACCGGGCGAGACCATTGACCAGATTTCCGAGGTCATCGAGCAGATCAAGATCAATCCCCAGTCCCGCCGGCATATTGTGACCGCCTGGAACCCGGCGGATATCGTCGACATGGCGTTGCCGCCCTGTCATTGCCTGTTTCAGTTCTACGTTGCCGACGGGCGTCTGTCCTGCCAGCTCTATCAGCGCTCCGCGGACATCTTTCTCGGTGTCCCGTTCAACATAGCGTCATACGCCCTGCTGACCCTTATGGTCGCCCAGGTGACCCGCCTTGAACCCGGTGACTTTGTGCACACGTTCGGAGATGCGCATCTCTATCTCAATCATCTCGAACAGGCCGACCTGCAACTGGCGCGCGCGCCCAAGTCGCTGCCGACCCTGAAGATGAATGATCAGGTCCGCAATCTTTTCGAATTTCAATTCGAGGATTTCGAACTTCTGGACTATGAGCCTCATCCTCACATCAAAGCCGCCGTGTCCGTGTAAAGTGTAGGATAAACTTCCGGGGAATCCCTGAATCGTGAATGAGGTCCGCATATCCCTGATCGTTGCCGTTTCGGAAAACGGTGTCATCGGCAAGGATGGCGGCATCCCCTGGCGACTGTCATCGGACCTGAAGCATTTTCGACGCATCACTTTCGGCAAGCCTGTGGTCATGGGACGCAAGACCTATGCCTCCCTTGGCAAACCGCTCGACTACCGGGACAATATCGTCATCACCCGCAATCCGGACAAATTCCGGGACGAGCATGGTGACGTCGTCGATGTCGCCTCCAGCCTCGAGGAAGCCTTGAGGATCGCCGGTCAGCGCGCGCGGGAGCGCTGGGTTGAGGAGGTCATGGTGATCGGCGGCGCGGAAATATATGAGGCCGCCCTGGAGCATGCCGGCCGCATCTACCTCACGCGGGTGCATGCGGAAGTGGACGGGGATACTTATTTTGTCACCCTCGACCCGGCGGCCTGGCGGGTCAGCCTGTCGAAACGTCACAAGGCGGGCAATCGCGACGATCATGACTTTACATTCTCGGTTCTGGAGCGTCTTTAACACGGACCTCATCGCGGGCCTCGCAAATCATGATCCCTTAAGTGTCGAGTTAAAATTTGATTCCGGGACTTGTCACTCCCGGTCGCCCCTGTCACAATCCGGTTCACTGAGATTGCCAACGGCGAAGAACGGCATATTACATCCTCCTATGGGCGTTTCCGTCGTCCGATGGGAGTAAAGTCCCCATTCGCCCGGGCCAAAACAAAACAAACTCCGAGGGAGGTAGAGATGGACAGCCGCGCAGCCATTGCTCTGGAAGCAGGCAAACCCCTTGCAATCGACACGGTCCAGTTGGAAGGACCCAAGGAAGGCGAGGTTCTCGTTGAGATCAAGGCGACCGGAATTTGTCATACGGACGCGTTCACCCTGTCCGGAGAGGATCCCGAAGGCCTGTTTCCTTCCGTGCTCGGACATGAGGGCGCCGGTGTTGTCGTTGAAACCGGACCAAATGTGAAGTCCATTTCCGAAGGCGATCATGTCATCCCCCTTTACGTGCCGGAGTGCCGGGAATGCGAGTACTGCCTGAACCCCAAGACCAACCTCTGCCAGTCCGTGCGTGAAACCCAGGGGGCCGGGCTTATGCCCGATGGCACCAGCCGCTTTACATATAACGGCAATCCCCTGCATCACTATATGGGCACGTCAACGTTCTCCAACTACACGGTCGTTCCGGAAATCGCCCTCGCCAAAATTCGCAAAGACGCGCCCTTCGACAAGGTCTGCTATATCGGCTGCGGCGTGACCACCGGTATCGGTGCGGTGATGAACACGGCCAAGGTCGAACCGGGGTCAAATGTCGTCGTCTTCGGACTTGGCGGCATCGGCCTGAATGTTATCCAGGGAGCCCGCATGGTCGGTGCCGACAAGATCGTCGGCGTCGATATCAACGAAGACAAGGTGGAGCGTGCCCGCAAGTTCGGCATGACCGATTTTATTAATCCCGCCAAAATCGATGGCGATGTCGTCGCTGCCATCGTTGATCTGACCAATGGCGGCGCTGACTATAGTTTCGAATGTATCGGTAACGTGAATACCATGCGCCAGGCACTCGAATGCTGTCACAAGGGCTGGGGAGAGTCGGTGATTATCGGCGTTGCCGGCGCCGGCCAGGAAATTGCCACGCGTCCATTTCAGCTGGTTACCGGCCGGGTTTGGCGCGGGACCGCTTTTGGCGGCGCCAAGGGGCGAACACAGGTGCCCAAAATCGTGGATTGGTACATGGAGGGCAAGATCAACATTGACGATCTGATCACGCACACCATGCCGCTGGAAAAAATTAACGATGCCTTCGATTTGATGCATGAAGGCAAATCGATCAGGTCAGTTGTCACTTATTAGTCATTTATAGTAATTTTACCGGATTTACGGGCAATAAGACCATCTTTTCGGACTTATTGCCCGGAGCATGTTCCGATTTTGTTGCCTTTTGGAGCAACCATTGATTGCATGGGGGCTGGGAAAATTCTATAACCGCCCCAATATCTTGAAATTGAGCCAAAAAGGCGCACATGATAGATGACGGTGCGGCTAGCGCGCCGATCATCAAGAGTTTCTTCCGGAATAAAGATAAGGACGGTCCAAAACATGCCTTGGAGCAATCAAACCGGTGGTGGAGGATGGAAAAGCGGCGGCGGAGGCCCCTGGGGTCAGGGTCCAACCGGCGGCGGCAATCGACCACCTGATTTAGAGGATCTGTTAAAACGGAGCCAGGACAGGTTAAAGCAAGCGATGCCCGGCGGCGGCGGTGGACAATCCACTCGTCTGATCTGGGGTATCGGTCTCGTCGGACTCCTGGTTTTCTGGGTGCTTCAGAGTGTTTACACGGTGGACGTCGAGGAAGAGGGCGTTGTTCTGCGCTTCGGCGAGTTCAACCGTATTACGGGTCCGGGCCTGCACTTCATGCTGTGGCCTGTCGAAACCGTTGAGACGCCGAAAATCCAGCTTGAGAACCAGCTCAACTTTGGTTCCGAGAATGCAACCCGCGGCAACGCCGAGGGACTGATGCTGGCAGGTGACCAGAACATTGTCGATATCGTTTTCACGGTTCTCTGGCGTATCTCCAATTCGCAGGACTATCTGTTTAATATTCGCGATCCGGAACGTCTCGTAACAGTTGTCGCCGAGAGCGCCATGCGGGAAGTTGTCGGCCGCACGTCAGGGGAACAGGTTCGTACCGATGGACGCCTGGAAGCCCAGGAGGCCGTTCTTGCCAAAATTCAGTCAACCCTTGACAGCTACGGAGCCGGTATTCGCATCACCGGCGTGAAACTGGAGAAAGCCGATCCCCCGCCGGCGGTTATCGACGCCTTCGAGGAAGTCCAGCGGGCCGAGCAGAACCAGAACAAGTTTATCCGGGAAGCGGAGCAATATCGTAACAAGCTGCTTGGGGAGGCCCAGGGTGAATCTTCGAAGATCGTTGAAGACGCCAAAGCCTACAAGTCGCGTGTCACCCTCGAAGCCCAGGGTGAGGCCCAGCGGTTTATTTCAGTTTTCGATGAATATTCCAAAGCCAAGGATGTGACCCGTAAGCGCTTGTTCCTCGAAACTCTCGAATCCGTTTTGTCGAATTCCAACAAAGTGATTATCGAGGGGCAAAACGGCCAGGGCGTGGTGCCCTATCTGCCGCTGCCGGAACTCAACAAGCGAAATAATACAGTCAGCCAGACTTCGGGAGGCCAATAATGGGAAGTACAATTCGTGTTATCACACTACTGATCCTGGCAGGCGCGGCGTTCATCGGCTATAGCTCGGTGTTCGTTGTCGACGAGCGGGAAAAAGCCCTCGTCGTGCAGTTTGGTCAGATCCAGAGGACGATCTCGGAACCCGGCCTCTATTTTAAACTCCCGGTCATTGAAGAGCTTGTTTACGTCGAAGACCGTTTGCTCTTCGTTGAGAGCCGCGACAAGACCGTGCAGGTGATTGATGGTCGTCGATATCTCGTGGATGCGATTACAATGCTACGGATCATCGACCCGCAAAAATTCCGGGAGACGGTCCAGGCCAGCCTGCCGCGTGCCCGCGACCGTATCGAAACCCGTCTCGATGCCGCTCTGCGACAGACTTACGGTAAGCGCAGCTTTGAAGCCGCACTTTCCAAAGACCGTCAGCAGATGATGGACGAAATTCGGGACCAGGTGAAAAACGAGGCCCGCGACCTGGGTATTGAAATCGTTGACGTGCGGATCCGCCGTACGGATCTAACCGATGAGGTTTTGAAAGATACCTATGAGCGCATGAGTGCCGAACGATTTGCGGAAGCCGCACAGCTTCGCGCTATCGGTGATGCGCAGCGACGCCGGATCCGCGCCGAGGCGGAACGGGAAGCGGTCGAACTCGTTTCAAAAGCACGTCGGGAATCTGAAATCATACGCGGTGAAGGTGATGCGGAACGCAACAAGATATTCGCCGATGCTTTTCAGCGTGATCCGGAATTCTTCGCGTTTTACCGTTCCATGCAGGCCTATCCTAATAGTCTGAAAGGAAACGACACAACTCTGGTACTGACGCCGGATTCGGAATTTTTTAGGTATCTTAAAGATCCTGAAGGGACGGGTGCGGCTGCCGATCGATGACCGATTTTTTTGTAGGCATCGGTTTTGTACTGGTCATCGAAGGGTTGTTATGGGCGGCATTCCCGCACATGGCGATGCGCTTTTTGCAAATCGCATCGGAAACGCCCGAACAACAACTTCGAACCTCGGGGATCATTGCCTTGGCGCTTGGGGTACTCATCATCTGGTTCGTAAGAGGGTGAATCCGGTCACTGACGACCGGAATTTCCCTGGAACGGCTCCCCAACACCAAGTTTTGATCGATTTGTAGACGACAATTGAGATAAACTCGCCGCGACGGGAGTTGAAAGCCATTGATGGTTATCTGGAGCCAGTTATGAAGACTTTTCACATTTCCAACAAACATTCTTCGGGACAACCCGCCCAATCACGCGTGCCGTATTTGGCGCTGCTGACACACAGCCGCCAAGCCGCCCTCATGTTCATGACCTGTCTGCTGGCAGTTGCCCTTGCCGGACCTTCGGCCTTTGCCAGGGGACCGCAATCGGTTGCCGATGTCGCCGAAAAACTGCAGGACGCGGTGGTCAATATTTCAACGACACAGCGGGCCAAAACGTCCCAGGGTGTTCCCGCACCCCGCGTTCCCAAGGGATCGCCATTTGAAGATTTCTTCGATGATTTTTTCAATAATCGACGTGGCGGACAGGGAACGCCGCGGCAGGTCAGTTCTCTCGGATCCGGCTTTGTGATTGATCCCTCAGGTCTGATTGTAACCAACAATCACGTAATCGAAGGAGCGGAAGAAATTACCGCGAACTTCAACGACGGCACCAAGCTCAAAGTGGTCAAGGTCATCGGCCGTGATCCCAAAACCGATCTGGCGCTCCTGAAGGTGGAGCCGAAAAAACCTCTCGTTTCCGTTCAGTTCGGGGATTCCGGCAAAATGCGGGTTGGCGACTGGGTGATGGCCATCGGTAATCCCTTCGGCCTCGGAGGGACGCTGACCGTCGGCGTTATTTCAGCAAAGAAACGGGATATCAATTCCGGTCCCTATGACGAATTCATCCAGACCGATGCCGCCATCAACCGGGGTAATTCAGGCGGCCCCCTGTTCAACATGGATGGTCAGGTTATCGGCGTTAACACCGCCATTATTTCACCGACGGGCGGTTCCATCGGCATTGGTTTTGCGGTGCCCGCGGACACGGCCAAGCTTGTCGTATCCCAGCTCGGTAAGTTTGGGGAGACACGGCGCGGCTGGCTCGGGGTGCGCATCCAGACGGTTTCCGATGAAATTGCCGAAAGCATGGGATTGCCCGAGCCAAAGGGTGCCCTGGTCGCCAACGTGACGGACAAAAGTCCGGCTGCGGATGCAGGCATCATCGCCGGTGACGTCATCGTTAAGTTTGACAACCAGGATGTGCCGAATATGCGTATCCTTCCCCGGATTGTTGCCCGCACGGATATCGACAGGAATGTGGATGTGGAAATAATCCGCAAGGGCGAAAAGAAAACCGTCAAGGTGCGGATTGGCAAACTCCGGGAAGATGAAGCACAGAAAGAAGCGACAAAGGAAAAAGTCGAGAAGAAAAAATCTCTTCTTGGCCTGTCGATCGCACCCCTTTCCGATGTTCTGAGATCCCAGTACAAGATCGATAAGAAGATCAAAGGTGTCGTTGTTACCCAGGTCGATCCTGATAGTGAAGCGGCCCAAAAGAACATCAAGCCCGGTGACGTCATCGTTGAAGTGACACAAGAGGAAGTCAAGACACCCGAAGAAGTGGAAAAGCGGGTGACCGAAGTTTCCTCTTCCGGACGCAAGTCAGTGCTCTTGCTGGTCGCCGACACAAAGGGTGATCTGAGGTTCGTGGCGCTCCCGGTCGACGGCTAGCCGCAAGGTCTCAACAAGATTCACTTAAAGAACTGGGACGGCAATCCGAAATTGCCGTTCCCCATTTCTCCGCAAAAATTTAGACTTTAATCCCGGTGATTGAGGCCATACCCATCGTTGGGGCCGACAGCCACAATGCGCGTAATCCGCAGTCATGGGCAAACAGCAACAGGCGCTCAACCATAGGCGTGCTGCCACAGGCAAATCAGGATACAAAGGCGTCGCGCCTGTAACCCTGGAAATACAGGAGGGCGGTCAGGTCCCCATGGTTGACGGCGGCGCGGGCATCCTGAGCCACGATAGGTTTGGCCCGGTAGGCGACCCCCAGTCCTGAAGCCTGGATCATCGCCAGATCATTGGCCCCGTCGCCGACGGCGAGGGTTTCATCTCTAAAGAGACCGCGGGATTTGATCAGCTCCTCGAGGGTGCCGAGCTTTGCCGCTCTGCCAAGTATCGGCTCGCCGACGGTTCCTGTGAGCTTGTCATTTTCCGATTCCAGCACGTTTGCCCTGTTTTCATGAAAGCCGAGTTCATCGGCAATTCGTGCCGTAAAATAGGTAAAGCCACCTGAG
>JANQOC010000138.1 GCA_028279265.1 Hyphomicrobiales bacterium | reverse complement strand
CCCGGTCAACAGGGAAAGGCGTCTCAAGCGTTCACGTCCGGAATCGAGGGAGCCTGGACCCAGGAACCGACCAAGTGGGACATGGGCTATTTCGACTACCTGTTCAACTATGAGTGGGAACTGAAGAAATCGCCCGCCGGTGCCTCGCAGTGGGAGCCGACCGACATGCCCGAGGATGCCAAACCGATCGATCCCTCGGATCCGGCCATTCGTATCAATCCGGTGATGACCGATGCAGACATGGCCATGAAAGTTGATCCCATATACAACGAGATTTGCCAGAAGTTTATGGCTGATCCCGCATATTTCGCTGACACTTTTGCCCGCGCCTGGTTCAAGCTCACGCACCGTGATATGGGGCCAAGGGTCAACTATATGGGTCCTGATGTCCCTGCAGAAGACTTGATTTGGCAAGACCCCATACCGGCCGGTAACACAGGCTATGATGTGGCGGCAGTTAAGTCCAAGATCGCAGGAAGCGGTTTGTCCGCAGCCGACATGATCACGACCGCCTGGGATAGTGCGCGGACATTTCGTTCCTCGGACAAGCGCGGTGGTGCCAATGGTGCGCGTATCCGTTTGGCCCCGCAAAAGGATTGGGAAGGCAATGAGCCCGATCGCCTCGCCAATGTACTCGGCGTTCTCGAGCCTATTGCGGCTGAAGCGGGTGCCTCGATTGCGGATGTGATCGTTCTGGCTGGCAATGTCGGTCTGGAGCAGGCGATCGAAGCGGCCGGTTTTAACGTCGACGTGCCGTTTGCAGCCGGTCGCGGTGATGCGACGGATGAGCAAACAGATGCCGACTCTTTCACGGTGCTTGAGCCCCTGGCGGACGGCTTCCGTAACTGGCAGAAAACCGCATACTCCGTCAGTCCTGAAGAGATGATGCTCGACCGCGCGCAGCTTTTGGGACTAACGGCGGCCGAGATGACGGTACTGATCGGCGGTATGCGCGTCCTGGGCGCCAATCATGGTGGCAACAAGCACGGCGTGTTTACGGATCGTGAAGGTCAGCTGACGACGGACTTTTTTGTCAACCTGACCGACATGTCCAACAGCTGGCACCCTGTGGAGGATGGGACTTACGAGATCCGCGACCGCCAGTCGGGTGACGTAAAGTGGACGGCAACCAGCGCAGATCTGGTCTTCGGCTCAAACTCCATACTCAGAGCCTATTCCGAAGTCTACGCCCAGGATGACAATGCCGAAAAGTTCGTGCGCGACTTCGTAGCGGCCTGGACGAAGGTGATGAACGCTGACCGCTTCGAACTGGCGGCTTAAACCGATAATGCCGGGCGGGACACCTCGCCCGGCACAACCCCGCGACTAGCCGTTGAGGGCTTTTGCCGCCTCGTGGACAGTCTCGGAGATGCGTACAAATTGCGGTTCCAATGGATTTGTCTTGCGCCAGACCATGCCGATATTCCGACTGGGTTGCGGATCCGCAAAACGAACCGTCTCGACATTCGCCAGCCGTGTTTCAATACGCGCCGCCATTTCCGGAATAAGTGTTACTCCGACACCCGAACCGACGAGTTGTACCAGGGTCGTCAGCGAGCTGCCGTCCATGATATTTTTTGGGCGGACCTTACCAGCCGCACAGAATGACAGGGCCTGGTCACGAAAACAGTGCCCATCCTCCAGCAGCAACAGCTTGAGCTCCCGGAGGTCTTTTACATTGGGGATCGGCTGACCTTTGTCGGTCAGAGGACGCACCAGCAAGAAATCCTCCGAGAACAATTTTACCTCGGTCAATGCCGGTTCGGCGATGGGAAGCGCCAGGATAGCGGCGTCAATATTGCCGTTTTGCAGCTCGCTGATCAAAACAGGCGTCAGTGTTTCGCGAAGAGCGATATCGAGCTTAGGGTATTTCTTGGAAAGTAGATTCAGCGCTTCCGGCAACAGGTATGGCGCAATGGTGGGGATTACACCCAACCGGAAGAGCCCGGTAAACTCCTCCGCCGTTGCACGGACAAGATCACCGATCTCGTCAACGGTTTTCAGGACATCTTCGGCACGTGCCGCAATAGCGCGACCAAGATTTGTCAAACGTACATTGCGCGTATTGCGCTCGACCAGCGGCGCACCAACGATTTCCTCCATCTGTTTAATCTGCAGGGACAATGCCGGCTGCGAGATCGCGCAATACTCCGAGGCCCGGGCGAAGTGCTCGAATTTGGCGATTGCGGAGAAGTAACGCAAATGCTTTATGGTCAGGGCATTAATTTGCATAACTAATTAATATCTTGAATAATGTAGAATTCAACTAATTAAATGGTCGCGCGACGATTTGTCTGTCACCGCTATGTCCGGGTTGCTGCAATCCGGAGTCTCTGCAAAATTTCGGTCGTTAGTTTAGACAGTAAGGAAATCGGTAAGGCGAATGAAACCAAGGCGCGAGGAGGAACGGGAACTGCCACTATTGCGCCGTGTGTCTTCGGAGCCAACTGAAGCGGAAAAACAATTTTGCGGGACGACTTGTCTTCATGCCACTCGCCGATCACTATTTAAGCCCGGAGGAACTGGTCGCGAACGGTAAAACTTTTTGACCACTTAGCTGAACATATATCCGGATAGAAACCGGACAAGTGATTGTCTCCGGTCCATATCCATCACCCTTTTTGAATCATATGAATTTCTCGTTGCGGGAAAGGTATGACGAGGCCAGCGCCGTCAAAGGCTTCTTTGAAACGCCGCGACAAATCAAATTTTACCGACCACATGTCATCGGCTTTCACCCAGGCCCGGGTCCGTATGTTGACCGAACTGTCCGCCAACTCGGATACCACTATTTTGGTTTTGGGATTTGATAATATTCTTTGATCTTCGGTGAGGACTTTCTCAATCGTTTCAAAAGCTCTCTCGATGTCATCATCATAGGAAATACCGATGACCCATTCGACGCGACGCGTTTCATGATGGGAGTAATTGGTTATGGCCGATTCCCAAACGGATGAATTGGGCAAGATAATCTGCACATTGTCGGGTGTCGCCAACTCCGTGGTGAACAGGGAGATTTCAACCACTTTGCCTGTTTTACCCCCGACTTCGACGGAATTTCCCACTTTGATGGGACGAAAGATCAGAAGCATGACGCCCGCCGCAAAATCTGAGAGTGTTTTCTGCAGAGCCAGTCCGATAGCCAAGCCCGCGGCCCCAAATACGGCTATCAGACTCGTGGTCTGAATACCGAACTGATTGAGACCGGCAATCACCGCCACGGCTAAAATGACATATTTCGCAAGGCCTGAGAAAAAACCTGTCAGTGTATCGTCGATATTGACCGACTTCGAAAGTCGCCCGCGCACAAAAGCAGAGATTCGATTGGCAATGAACCAGCCAAGTATGAGGATGGCAATCCCACCGAGAACATTGAATCCATAATTTGCGGCAATTTCCACGACCTGAGATGCTTCACTTGTTTCCATTTTTCATTCCCTCAATCGATTTGCAAAGATAAGATTGAAGGATCGATTAAACGAAAGATCAAGCCAAATCCGGGATTTATTGACGGGCATTTTTATAAACGGAACTTACCCTATGGTTTGTCGTTTTCTGGAAGGTAAATCACCAGACCACCGAGGTCGTTTTCTTGGCGACATCCGTTCCTTTGGTGATCAGAAAATCGAGTCGGTTCATGATTTCATTCAATGGCTCTTCCCCTTGGATGAGCCAAGTGGTGCCAATCCTAATGCGCCTGTGTTAGACA
>JANQOC010000137.1 GCA_028279265.1 Hyphomicrobiales bacterium | reverse complement strand
CTGATGGGAATCCTGGCGTTGAGAGCCGGACTTGCAGATGGCCTTTACAATGCGGCAAATGCGCTTATCGGTCACTGGAGGGGCGGGCTGGCCATTGCAAGCATAGTCGGCTGCGGCGGATTTGCGGCGGTCAACGGCTCGAGCCTGTCGACGGCCGCAACAATGTCCAAGCTGGCGGTGCCGCAAATGCTCAGATTTGGCTATGACGTTCGTCTTGCCACAGGATCTGTTGCGGCCGGTGGCACCTTGGGCATCATGATCCCTCCATCCCTCGGAATGATCATCTATGCAGTGCTCACGGAAACTTCGGTCGGGAAGCTTTTTGCCGCCGGGATTTTGCCGGGCATCCTGGCGATCGTTCTCTACTCGGTGGTGATTGCTTTCTGGATGCGCATGCGGCCAGACCTCGCCCCGCAGGCCCCCAAAGTTCCCCTGCGTCAGCGATTAATGGCCGTCACCCAGGTCTGGGGGCTCGCACTGTTGTTCGGTGTGGTCATGGGAGGAATTTTTGTCGGCTTTTTCTCTCCAACCGAGGGCGGCGCCGTTGGGGCTTTCGGAGCCCTTGTCATCGGTATCGCCACGGGTCGAATGAACTGGAAGATATTTGTCGAAAGTGTTCGGGAAGCCGTCGAGCTGACAGCCATGGTGATGATGATCATTGTCGGTGTTTCTATCTTCGAATTTTTCATCACATCCGCACAGTTTCCTCAGGAGATGTCTGCCTTCATCCGCGGCCTTGATGCCCCGAAAGAACTCGTCATCGGTGGCATCATTTTGTTTCTCATTGTCCTCGGTGGTTTCATGGAGGTGATTGCCATAATCTTCATAACCACACCGTTTATTTTCCCGATCATTGTCGACCTGGGCTATGACCCGATCTGGTGGGGCATCGTGATGATCATGGTCGGCGAGTTTGGTGTGGTGACACCGCCTGTGGGAATGAACGTGTTCGTTGTTGCCAAAATGGTTCCCCAAGCCTCGATCGCTGATGTGTTCAGGGGGATTATGCCGTTTCTTATCGGGGATATCATTCGACTACTCCTGATTATCTTCATTCCGGGCATCGCTCTCTGGCTACCTTCTTTACTTATAGGGAACTGATTATGAACGAGAACTGGCTTAACGATATCCCGCAATGGACAACGCGTTTCTCAGGATTTCTTTCAGACATCGCAGGTGTTGTGCTGGTGGGCACGATGCTCATGACCGTTTATGATATTGTCGCGCGCAACCTGGGATTTGGAAGCATTGAACCCGTGGTTGAGCTTACAACACTCGCTGTCGTGGTCATTGCCTCCTTCGGCCTGGCCATCACCACGATCAAGGCGGGTCATGTCATCATTGATTTGTTTACTCGCAACAACGAACTCAGGACCAACCGGCTCATAGACGCTTTTTGGCTCGTGATAATGGCCATACTGTTGATTTCCATGGCTCTGCTTTCCGTGCGCGAGGGCCTGACCCTACACGCTGACGGAACCACGACAGAAGTTCTCGAGTGGTCGCTTTTGACTTTTTATATACCACCGGTGCTCGGCTGGTTGCTGGCCGCTTTTGCTTCGATCTGGATTGGAGTCCTGGTTATCTGGCGTCGCGGCCGTTCGCAGAGACCAGGCGACGAGTCGTTGCAACAAGAAGAATAATCACGCTGGAGGAGCAATTGTTTACACAAACCTGGAATACCTCTCCCCGAGAGTTCGAAGTACTGGTTGAATCTCTCCAGGTACCTGTGAGTGACGGAATTGTCCTCGACGCCGACATGGTCCGCCCTGATACGTCAAATCCGGTGCCCGCCATTCTCAGTGCCCATGCCTATGCTAAGGAAGATCAGTTCACAGATCTCGTGCCCGTTGGCTTTACCCATGTCCGCGGCCATATGGAGGCCGGAGACACCCAGTTCTTTGCCCGGCGCGGTTACGCCCATATCGTTCTGAATGTTCGCGGAACCGGGCTTTCGGGGGGCACATATGACAATCTGGGTGAAAGAACGATACAGGACATTTGTGAAGCCATCACCTGGATCGCCGATCAGCACTGGTGCGATACAAACGTCGGAATGTTCGGCATGTCTTATTTTGCCATCGTTCAGAATTTGGTCGCAGCGCAGAATCCGCCGCATCTAAAAGCGATTTTCGCGCCCTTTGCCTACACAGATATGTACCGGGACAGGTATTACCATGGCGGAATACTCAGTCATGGTTTCATGAAAATGTGGTTGCCGACACTGTCCAACCCGAGACTCGCCCCTCTTCTTTGTAATGAAATTGGTGAAGAGGCGTTTCTGGAATTGGTTGAAAGCGCTAAACGGGATCCTGATATCGCTGAGGTCGAATTTCTTCACGAGGCGCTTAGTGCACCTCTCCACGAGGACTTTGCGTTGATCGCCGAAATTCTGGCGCAGCCCCTGGATAACAATTATTATCGCCAGCGTTCCGTCGACTATTCCCAGAAGCCCGAAGTGCCGGCCTATTTGGGAGCCTGCTGGGGCGTGAGCGGTTTGCATTTGCCCGGTGCATTTCGAAGTTGGGAACATTGGGCAGGGCCCAAGTGCCTGACCATTGGTCCGCCGATCTACCTGGATCGGCCGATATACCAGTATCAGTATGAATCATTGCGCTGGTTTGATCATTGGCTCAGGGGTCAGAAAGTCGGGCTTGAAGAGGAAAAACCGGTTCGCGTGTTCATTGATGGGGCAGCGGATTGGAAAGAGGGGGAGGCCTGGCCTTTCCCGGAAACGAGATGGACGCCGTTCTATTTGCATAATGAAGGATGGCTGAATGAGCACGAACCATTCGACCACGACGAATCGACAACGTTCGATGACAGCCCTGGCGTCCACGGTTCGGTTGAATTCTGGACGGGCGGTATTGTCGAAAAGACGGAGGTGTGCGGTCCGATTGTACTGAATCTGTTCGCTGAGACGAATGCTGACGAGGTCCTGTGGTTTGTCTCGCTCCTGCACAGGAACTGCGAAGGCATTGAACGTTTGCTGACGCGAGGATGGCTTAGGGGATCGCATCGAAAACTCGACAGAGAAAAATCGCGACCCTGGCAACCCTATCACGCCCATGACGAACCGGTTCCTGTCCCGCCGGGTGAAGTCGTTGAATACAGCATTGAAGTTCGCCCCTATGGAATCGAACTTCAACCCGGAGAACAACTTGGACTGCGGATAAAGTGCGCGGATGATGAAAAGCCGGGAGACCCCTTACAGGCGATCAGTCTCGGACATCTCTGGCGGAGTCAGTCCTCGGTAATATCTATTCTTCACAATCGTAAATACCCTTCCAATCTGGTGCTACCTATTACTAAGGGAAACCGTATCGGGACCTACTACTCGGGCGGAAAGCTACAGTTCCCTGAAACCAGAGAAACTAAATCATCCGATCCTTCCGGGAGCAATTCATGAAACTCACCCTGCTCGGCACCGGTCTCCCCATGCCCAATCCTCACCGAAAGGGGCCTTCTCAGGCGATCACAATTGGTGACGAAACTATTCTCGTTGATTGCGGTCCCGGCGCCGTTCATCGGTTGGTGGAAATGGGCGTGAAGCCGAGCCAGATAAATCGCGTTTTTCTCACACATCAACATGCAGATCACTATCTTGATCTCGACTATTTTATCCTTATCCGCTGGTTATCGGGTGTGGATGCGCCGCTTGAGTTATACGGTCCCCCCGGGATTCGACGGATGGTGGAAACCCTTATGGAAGCCCATGCTTTCGATTATGCCGAGCGCATCAGGAGCACCGGTACGGAAAGGGGGGTGCCGACATTCTTGTTCAAGGAATATGATCCCGGGCCAATCTGCGAAATAAACGGTACCAGGGTTACGGCGTTCAATGTTGATCATCTTCCTGATAATTTGTCGTTTGGATTCAGGTTTGACGACAAAAATACAAGCCTTGTTTTATCCGGGGACACGGCACCTTGTGAAAATGTAATCCGGCACGCCCACAAGGTCGATCTCCTGGTGCACGAATGTGTTGATGCGAGAAAGTCCAATTTAGCCAAATCGAGTCTCTGGAAGTCTCCGGAAGACCGCATTGCGCACATGTCAAGAATTCACACCTTCCCTGAAGCTCTTGGCGAAGTGGCGCGCGAGGCTGATCCAAAAAAACTTGTCACCACTCACATGGTTCCCGCAACAGTTCCTGCAGAACTAAAAGGGCAAATCGAACAGAATTTCAAAGGTCCGGTCGTAATCGGTGAAGATTTACTGGATTTTACCTTGGGTGAATAAGGATTATTAATCAATCGTTTGAGGCCCGTATCCGAGCGCGGCTGGTTCTCAACCACATGTAACAAGTCAAAAAAATCGTCGGGCTTCTTTAGCCCCCGATCTATGGACCTCGATGTCTTTTTATTTTTGAACGGCTTTGACCAGGTCGCCGATGCGGAAATTGACCATATGTGCGACGGCTTCGGCACTGTGGTAGTCACCGAATTCGGCTGTCGCATCCTTGCCGGCGTACATGCGGGCGATTCCGGCACCGCCGGGGTGATGAGGCGCCCACTCGGTAATGTCGTACACTTTTCCCGAGATGATGACCCAGCAATCGTCAGGGGTGTTGTGTAAAGCGACCTCTTCGCGCGTGACCGGGCCCTTGTCGATGGCGGGGGTGTTCGGCATCCAAAGCTCGCGTGTGATCGCTGCGTGGTCGGTCTTTGCGGCTTGGCGGAAGTCCCACGGTCCTAATCTCTTGGCAGGCAATTCGTCGCCGATATTGCGCGCGTCGAACGCGTAGATCCAGGCGTCATCCTCACCGCCGCGCTTGTCGTGGGCAAAGGCCGGGCTCACCCGTTCATCAAGCTTTTCGAGAAGCGCTTTTTGCGTAGCGGTATCCTTGGCCCGCAAATGGTCGAAGGCGAATTTAGAACTGAGTTGAAAGCGGGTAGCGCGGTAATGCCGTACGCGTTCGTAGTGCAAAAAGGCTGTCGCCACGTCGTCGCCGTGCAGGGTGAAGGCGCTGGAGAGGGCCGCGGCGTCCTCGAAGGCCTGCGCAGCGCCCTGCCCAAAGGTTGGAAGCATCGGATGAGCGGCGTCCCCAAGCAGACAGATGCGGCCCTGCACCCATGTTTCGAGCGCGTCGCTATCGTAGAGGCCCCACTTTGTCGGACGAACAACCGCCCCTGCCAGAGCGAGTAGATCGTCCCGGGATGGGCTTTCCGCGAAAGCCTCATCTACCTCACGCAGGATTTCTTCCTGACTAACGGGAAACCAGTCCCCCTCCTCCTGCTCGAACGCCGATGAGTCGGGCTCGTAGTGGGCGAGCCAGACGTTCAGCAACTCGCCGCCCCGCACCCAGTATATCGTCGCCCCACTCCTTTCTGTCCTGTGGCGGTCCATGCTGAAGGAGTCGATGGGATTGTAGTCCAGGGGGCTGCCGTCAGCCTTGCGGAGCGCGGCGACGACCGCTCTTGGAATAAGTCCGCGAAAGCAGGTCACCTCGGTCCAGCGCTTGAGGCGCGGGTTCGGCCATGCGAGCTCCAATGTGGCGGAGTTGGTCCCGTCGGCACCTATGAGAATATCTCCCGTTGCACTCCGGCCGTTTGAAAACCTCACCGACACCTCGCCGGCGGTCTGATGCAACTGTGTCAGCCTGCAGTCCATGTGCACGGCAATAGGGCAGGGATCGCCGCTGTCAGGACCGAACTCGAATACCCGTTGATAGAGGCACATCAACAGGTCCAACCTGTGCATGTGGTGAAATGCGGCACCGTCGCCCGCGGCGGTGACATGGTCGAACGGCCTTTCCGTCACGCTCCCATCGGCGTTGAACTGCCGCGTCGATTTCAGAATCGCCGCCCGGCCACCGTCAATCGCACCATTGGGGCCTTTGGGGTCGCCGCCATCGAGGTCGACGCCCAGCCAGTGGCACAACCGCGCTCCGTTGGGTGGGATATTCAACCCTGCACCCGCGGTGCTTGGCTCCTTTGTCTGCTCGTAGATGTCAACCGATGAGAAGACGCCGGACTGTCGCAGTGCTAGGGCCGTCATCAATCCGCCCATTCCCGCGCCGACGATTATTGCCCGCATAATGTCGTCCTCCCGGCGCAAGGCTGATACGATCAGCCGCCTCGCCGCCAATTGATAATTCCTGTGTCTTTCGATTACAGACAAACAAGAAAGAACATAGGCAATTCTAAACAACATCCATCTAAAACAAAACGCCGATTTCTGTCGCCGTTTTTGTTGTACCGATGTCAATCATGTTTCAGGTGGGGAATTTCCAGTTTTCATTTCAATCATCTCTGAAAACTTTGGCTCGACCTGGCTTGTATGCTTATCGATTTCTGAAAGCATTTTTTTTAAACTGTTTCCCTTCGCGCAATTTACGTAATCCACATGTCCTTCGAGTTTCATTTTTAGGGTGCGCTTTTGCGGGCGAAACATGGCAAAACAAAATGCCACGCGTCGTGACAGCCTGTCCCATGTTTCCATGAGCGGTCTATTGCCGGTGCTTTCAAACACGAGGCTGTGAAATTCAAGCTCGGCCAGATCTTCTTCGTGGGGCACGCCGGATCGGATGGCGTGCAGCAGTCGTTCGTGCCTTATGTCCAGCTCGTCGAAAAAGTCCTGATCCCGGTGATCCCAGAAAATCTCAAAAGCATAACGTTCCAGGATCCGGCGCAGGGAATAGGTGTCGGCTAGTTCCTTGCCGCTGAAATTGCGAACCTTGCTGCCCACATGGGGGCGTGTCTCGACGAGTCCCTCCTCTTCAAGTTCTCTCAGGGCTTCGCGCAAAGGACCGCGACTAATCTGGAATTGATCCGCCAGATCTTTCTCAATTAACCGCGTATCCGGCGGCAATTCACCGGAAATAATGGCTTCTCTCAATTCCCGGGCGATCTGGGCACGCAATGTCCGGTCTTTAGGCCTTTTCAGTGACGAAAGCGTTGAGTCCATTGAAAAAAAATCACTCCGATCTGAGATCTTCATTGGATGGCACTCAAGTCTAACAAAGGCGCTCATAAATCACAATTTCTATATGATTAATATATGAATGTTGGATTGTTGACAATCCTATCATTTAACAATAAAGTGAGGATTGAGATGAGTGTTTTGAAATTTCCAATGTCCTGCAAAAGACCCACTGAATAATGGTTGAGGTTTGGATCATCAGAAGCTTCGCCTGGCGCCAGCAATTTCAGAATTCATCTCAAGTCAGTGATCATCTTGAATAGGAAAATTCGGAATCAGGAGGAAAAAATGTCCAGCAGATTTCCGCTGAGAAAAGTTTTATTGTCATCAGTCATGGTATTGACGATGATTTTTGCGTCGCATCAGGCTTCTGAGGCGGCCGACCGTCGGTTCGTAACAATCGGGACCGCCGGGGTTACCGGAATTTATTACTCCGTGGGTGGTGCCATTTGTCGTTTCGTTAACAAGGAACGCAAGCGCCATGGCTTGCGCTGTTCCGCTGAAGCCACAGGCGGATCGGTTTACAATCTTCGCAATATCCGCGCCGGAGAACTCGATCTTGGCGTTGTCCAGTCAGACTGGCAGTTTCACGCTTTCAAAGGTTCAAATGTCTTCAAGAAGGATGGTGCGGACAGTAATCTCCGGGCCCTCTTTTCGCTCCATCCGGACACCGTCAGTGTTGTTGCGCGCAAAGATACAGGCATCAAAAAAATGGATGACCTCAAGGGCAAGCGTGTCAATCTTGGAAATCCCGGATCGGGGACCAGGGCGACGGCTGAAGCCTGGCTGCAGGCACTCGGTTGGACAAAAAAAGATTTTTCGCTTGTCGCTGAAATGAAATCCGCTGAGCAGTCCGCCGCCTTGTGCGACGGCAAGATTGATGCCTTTTACATGGTTGCTGGAAATCCGGTTGGCAATATCCTTGAAGCAGCAACAACCTGCGATGTCGTCATGCTACCCCTTGTCGGAGATAAAATTACAAGCCTCGTCAAAAGTAAGCCCTACTATCGTCAGGCCGTTATTCCCGGAGGAATTTATCGCGGTGTTGATAGTGATGTACCGACTTATGGTGTCGCAGCAACCTTTGTCAGTTCCAGCAAGGTTTCCGATGAAATCGTCTATGAGGTGGTAAAGGCCATATTTGAAAACTTTAACGCCTTCAA
>JANQOC010000107.1 GCA_028279265.1 Hyphomicrobiales bacterium | reverse complement strand
CGGTAAGCTTCTGTCGAGATCAGGGCTTTCATTCAACCCAGGGGCCTGATCGTAGGAGTTTTGGCCGGCTCAGACCTGATTTATAGAGCCAACCGGCCTGGCTGTAACGCAATCGTTAACTCTGCTTTGTTGGAAATTTGACGAATATATTGATAACTAATAGATTTTAGACATTAACGTAACGAGATATCGCAGCTTTCGCATACTTGAACCGAAATTGCTGTTGTCCATGATTGCGGCAATTACTAAATAGAAAGCTGAGACATAACAGATAATTATAACGGAAGATAAGAGCGCTCAATTCCGCCGCACTCTACTGCCAAACCGGTGTTGTCGAAGAAAAAGGAAACTCGGCTCAATTATGACCAGAGGATGATGCCATTCAGAAGTCGTTTGGCAGAAGTCATATGGATCACCCTTTCAAGCCACATTGAATAATAAAGTACTAAGTCTGCGATATGGTTTTTACACTTGCCATAAGAAATCTTCTTCATGACCGTATTCGGTTCGCCGTAACACTGGTGGGTATCGTCTTTTCGATCGTTCTGGTTGCGGTCCAGCTCGGCCTTTACATGGGGTCCGAGAGAATTATCACAGCAATGATCGACAATACCAAAGCGGATCTCTGGGTTGTCGCCTTTGGCTCCAAGAGCTTTGACAACGCCACGCTTCTTGAGGGGCGGGAGAAATACCAGGTTTTGTCGACCCCCGGCGTTGAAGATGTTGTCGAAATGACTGTTGGCTACGCCAAGTGGACGAAGCCCGATGGCGGTAAAACCGTTGTGGTTGTCGTCGGCAGCGACTCAAGTGACCGGGTTCTCGACCCCTGGAACGTGGTCGAAGGTGAGGTAGAGAGACTGTCCCTGCCTGAAAATGTTGCCATTGATCGGTCCTATTTCGATCATCTCGGTGTGACGGAACTTGGAGAACAGGCGCAGATCAATGGAACCCGTGCCAAAATCACGACCGTGACCGATGGTATCCGATCCTTCACGACGCTGCCTTACGTGTTTACTTCGAAACGCCAGGCCCGGGTTTACATGCGCGCCAATCCGGATCAGTCGACATTTGTCCTGGTGCGCCTCGGTCAAGATGCCAATATCGAACAGATCAAACAGGATATCGGCAGTAAGCTGGAAGACGCGGAGATATTGACCACGGCAGAATTCCGTGAACGCTCACTCGCCCACTGGCTGTTTGCTACCGGTGCCGGCGCGGCTTTGATCGGCGGGGCCATACTGGGAATAATTGTAGGCATGGTGATTGTTGCGCAGACCCTCTATTCCAGCGCCAAAGACCATTTGCGGGAATTTGCCACTTTGCGAGCGCTGGGATCATCCTCGGTGTACATTCACAAAGTCATTATTTGGCAGGCGGTGCTCAGTGCGATCATCGGCTTTATCATCGCCATCGTGATCGACCTGATCATTGTTTATCTGAGTGTCGGGACGCCGCTTCCCATCGTCATGACAGCGGAACTTGCATTTGGCCTTCTGGGGCTGACGATCGTCATGTGTGTCGTCTCGGCGGTCTCTGCAATCGTTAAAGTAACGCGAATAGATCCGTCAGTGGTATTTGCTCAATGACTAAGAACATCGTTTTAAAAGCGACCGGGATCGTCAAGGAACTTGGAGAAGGGGCCGGTAAGGTAACTGCTCTAAAGGGCGTCAACTTCTCGTTGTTATCCGGCGAACTGACCCTGCTCATGGGGCCGTCGGGAAGTGGCAAGACCACCTTGCTCTCAATTCTCGGATGTATCATGCGTCAGACATCGGGAACTCTGACCGTTGACGAACACTGTACGACCGGATTGAAACCGGACGAACTTGCAAAGATCCGGCGTGAGCATATCGGCTTTGTCTTTCAGTCTTATAATCTGTTTCCGACGTTAACGGCCCAGGAAAATGTACAACTGCCGCTGGATGTTCAGGATTGCGGCCGGCATGAAGCTCAGGAACGCGCCGCCGAAACGCTGGAACGTGTCGGATTGGCCCATAAGCTGAAATCTTTCCCGCGACATTTGAGTGGCGGCGAGCAGCAGAGGGTGGCCATTGCCCGCGCGCTGGTCAGCAGGCCAACCCTGATTCTGGCCGATGAGCCGACAGCCGCCCTTGATGGAAAAAACGGTCAGGCGATTATGGGTCTCCTCTCGGATATTGCTGCATCCAATGACAGTGCGGTCCTCGCAGTCACACATGATCCGAGGACAGAGCCCTTTGCCGATCGTATTGTAAGAATTGAAGACGGGCAGATTCAAAGCTCCAAGGAAAAGAGAAAACCCAACAGAAGCCGAAAAACAAATGGCCGATCGAAAAATGGTGCTGACCCAGAGTTACAAAATGCGGCAATCGCCGAAGCTGAGTTGAAAAAGCCTCGGCGGCGAACCCGCAGAAGGAGTAGATAGATTGATGAGTAAGAGGAAAAAGCTTCTTGTTGGCCTGCCGGCATTGCTAGCAGTCGCTACCGCCGGATATATCATCAACAGTCACAACGGAAACATTCCCGCAGCGACGGCCGCTTCTGAAAAATCGGAGCCGCGATTGACATGGGCCGCTGCAGCTCCGGGTCGGGTGGAGCCGAAATCTGGAGAAATTGATCTCCGTTCCGATTTGATTGGTAAAGTGACGGTATTCGCCGTGAAAGAGGGCGACCGGGTAATTGCCGGACAGCTGCTTTTCAAACAGGACGACGAAACCGCTCTCGCCAGCCTGCGGAAAGCCGAGGCCGAGATCGAAGCCCTGGAGAAACGCCGCAACGACGCAAAACTGACGCGCCGATCGAAAAAACGACGGGATGCGGAGAATGATCTCAGCCAGGCGGACCGGGATCTGCTCGAAGCCCGCGAAAATCTTGATCGGATTTCGCTGGCAAAACACAATGGCACAGCTTCGGAAGAGGATGTCCAAAGGGCGGTTACAGAAGTCAACAAAGCCCAGCAGGTTGTTGAATCGCGTTGGATCGCGCTCAGATCCGTGCGCAAGGAACAGGAAAATCCCACATCCCTGCCTGAAGAAGCCTCCCTCGCTTCGGCGCGAGCGCAATTCACTCTGGCAATCGCTGCCCTGGAAAAAACGCGGATTCGTGCACCACAGGCGGGTGAGATTCTCAAAATTGATGCCAAAATCGGTGAAATCATTGCGCCGAACTCACCGCGGCCTGCAATCATAATCGGAGACGTGTCCTCGCTTCGCGTTCGGGCCGAAGTTGACGAACGTGATGTGGCCAAGATCCGACCCAAGCAGGAAGTGATCGTTCGTGCCGACGGTTTTCCCGACAACGATTTCACCGGTACTGTCCAATCTATTGCCGCAACCCTCGGGCCTGCACAGTTGAACAAGCGCGGCGCATCCCGGCCCAATGATGCAACGGTGTTGGAAGTAAAGATCGATGTCACCGGTAAAACGCCGTTGTTGCCTGGAATGGAAGTCGATGTACTGTTTTCGCCCAAGAAAACAGACCCTTCGAAAGAAAAGACGGCGCTTAAGGAAAAATAGGCGGGCCAGCTTCATTTACAGGAGTGCCTGGAGGGGATGATCCGAAACGCTTCTCGCATTCGTGTCGGGAGCAAAATTTCGGCGTTAGTGCCTGCGCTTGCATGATGTGCATCGACACATGGTATTAATACATTCTACAATAAGGTTCTCTTGCCACTAGACTGGTGTCAGACATCTGAAGCCAGATTTTCCGGGGAACTCTACTATGTCAGTAATCGATATACACACGCATATGTTTGGTCATGGCTGGCTGAAAATGCTGAAGGAACATGGTCAACCCAATTACAGTGCCGACAAACGCGAGGACAACAGGGATTATTTGATCGAGAAAGGGGCGCCCGCATGTGCCTTCGAACCGGAGGCTTTTGACTATGACCTTCGGGTCAAGGCCATGGATAAGTTCGGGATCGATATTTCTGTAGTATCTTTGACGTCTCCCTCCGTCTTCTGGGGCGGGCCGGAGATAAGTCTTGAAACCGCAATCATCGCAAATGACGAGATGGCGGCAGGCCGCCAGGCCCATCCTGATCGTATACGCTGGTTTGCATCGCTCCCCTGGCAGTACCCGGAACTGGCCGTCGAGGAACTCCAACGTTGCCACAAAAACGGGGCAAGCGGCGTCATGTGCCTGGCCAATGTTCAGGGCCAGCATCTGATCGATCCCGCTTTTGTTCCTATCTGGACGGAGATCGACCGCCTGCAATTGCCGGTGCTCGTCCACCCAACAGCCCCTTTTGGTGCCAAGGAAGCAGAATTTCAGATCGAACGGATTTTGATGCCAAGTACGGGCTTCATGTTCGATACCACCCTGGCTATCGCCCGCATGGTTGTTGATGGATTCTTCGACCGCTTTCCCAATATTAGGATTATCGTTTCTCACGGTGGTGGCTATCTTCCCTATGTGTCGGGTCGTCTCGATCTCTTTTTCGAGGTTGAAACCCTGGTGAAAATGAAAATAACCGATCCGCCGAGCACCTATCTGAATCGTCTCTACTATGATTCCATCGTCTACGATCCCGGCGCACTGGATCTTTGTCTGGAAATCGCAGGTCCCGGCCACGTGCTGTTTGGAACGGATTTTCCCATGCCTGCTGACATTCCCAAGCTTTACAGCCTAATCGATCGTCTCCCCGGGGATCAGGTTGCCGCGATCAAGGGTAAAAATGCTGAGACATTGTTTTCTCTTTAATTTTAGAAGCCTGCATATTGCACAATTAACTTCGAAATCGCGGCGAGGCTTGTCTTGACGTGCCTTCCGTGCTGGTCTTACAACAAGAAGACTTGAACCAAGCCCAATTCCAAACCGATCACTGGTGAACATGACGTCGAGCAAGACCGTGACTCAGAATACGCTTCCATCTTTGGACAAGCTTCTGAATCTGCCTGACTGCGAAGCGCTCATCGATGTCTACGGACGCTTGCCTGTGCGTGACGGATTGCGGGAGGTGCTCGACGAGCTGCGAGCCGAACTCTATGGCCCGAATGGTTCGCCCGAAATATCGGTCACACCGACCCAGATTTTTAATAGGCTCTCAGAACTGCTGACCGCAACGCATCGGTCGACGCTGCGGCGCGTCTTTAATCTGACGGGCACGGTATTGCATACAAATCTAGGGCGTGCCCTGTTACCGGAGGAAGCCGTTGAAGCCATGATCGACGTGGCGACGGGGGCTTCAAACCTGGAGTATGAAATCGACAGCGGTCAGCGCGGCGATCGGGACAGTCACCTGGAAGAGTGGCTTTGCCGGTTAACAGGCGCGGAAGC
>JANQOC010000103.1 GCA_028279265.1 Hyphomicrobiales bacterium | reverse complement strand
GGACGATGATAATGCCGATATCTACTGGGAACGCTCGGAACGGTTCGATATGGTTATTGATTTCAGATTTACGAAACCGGCCCTGGATGCTTTTGCCCGGATGATCGAGAGCTGGATTCATCATTTTCACGGTCTCAAGGTGAATGTACAACCGCGCCGAAATATCGCCGATGAAAAATGGAGCTGGCATATTGGACTGGATCGCGAGTCCACGGATCTCCTCAATAGTCTCTATAAGGGAGATGAACCGAGCGCTGAGGCTTCCGATCGCCTTGTCGCTTTGTTTTCCATGACCATTCTGGACTCGTCGAGGGTTATCGACACGTTACGCGAGAAACCGGTTTACCTGGGACTGGCGATGGACAGTTCCAATGTCGTGAAGATGAAACCGCAGAACCTGCTTCTCAACCTTCCCCTGGTCGCGTCGACCTAAAAATTCCCCCGGCAAGGACTAACAGATAAAATCATCCGGGGTCTTGTTGGTTTTGGACTTCCGCTCTTCCTCGATGTAATCATCCGTCGTCCGAATTCTGGGACGTTCTCCCTGTTTGAAGGGATCATCCGAACTCTCAGCCAGGGTGACGACGCGACAGTCATCGCACATCTTGATCACTGAGATCTGTTCCTCGCTTTGGAACATGGAGTGTTTTTTCTCCAGCACACTCAGAATATGCTCGACGGTCGCCTTCGTTCCAAACGCTTTGCCACAACGGGTACAATGAAACGGCTCCTCCTCGTTCAGTACGACGCTGTCCATTGCCGAAGGCTGCAAGTTATAACGCGGCTGGAGCCGGATCACATTTTCCGGACAGGTCGAACGGCAAAGGCCGCATTGGACGCAGGCCTGTTCGGTGAAACGGAGCTGAGGATTTTCCGGATTATCCGACAAGGCATTCGCCGGGCAGGCGCCAATGCACGCCAGACACAGGGTGCAGTTTTCCGTATCGATGACAATCTGACCGTAGGGGGCACCGGAGTCCAGAGGGATGATTGTCTGAGGCGCGGGTGCGATTTTGTCCAGGGCAATAAGAATACTCCGGACAATTTCCCGCTTGCCGCCAACCGTACTGTAGGCGACGGTTTCACGCACCGGCGATCCGCATGGCCGGGCAACGGCTTCCTCAAATTGATCGGGTTCCTGCTCTTCAATAAGCGAGCAGAAATCCGCTTCAAATCCCAGTGACTCTGTCAGCTGATTGGCAAGCGCAACCTGGCTTCTGAGGGCATCGGCTTCCTGGATACGCGATCTCGGAACCTGAATCCGCACGGATGCCGCGCCGGAAGCAAAGGCGGCAAGCAAAACCTCATGGCCCAACTGCGTTGGCGAATAAACCGACAGGGGAAGTACATTAACAGGTAAGCCCGAACCAAACCTGGAGACGGCGGCGATCAGTTCACTTCCCTCGGTTTCATCGTGTATTAACAAAACGGGATTGACGCCACCGGCCCGTCGATAGGTTTCCAGGAGCGTCTGGATACGCAACATGAGTTCCTGACGGCCGGGATAGTCGTAACTTACCGCTCCCGTCGGGCAGGAAGCACTGCAGTTTCCGCAGCCCCCGCAGATCAACCGGTTAATCTTGACGACGTCTCCGTCTGACTGAATCGCCGACACGGGACAATTGTCGATGCAGTTGGAACACCCGATAATTTGGCTGCGGCCGTGCGCACAGATATCCGGATCATAGGAGACATAAATCGGTTTTTCGAACGTTCCGACAATATCGGAGATTTCAAAGACTGTCCGGGCAATGGCCAGGGGTTGTTGAGGATCAATGGAGAAATAGCCGTCTCTTCTCTTGTGATCTGAAAACAATGGCTGCTCGCCGGTTAAATCCAGGATCAAGTCGCAACTCGATTTGGCGCCGTCCTGGGTCATGAGGAATTCAATCGTCTCCTTCGACGAGGGCACCATGGGCGCATAACCGTCAACGGTAATTTCAAAATTGCCGATGCTGCCGCTGGCCGCGCGAATCTTGCCCGTGTAGATCGGCACGTCGACAGATGATGGCGGGATGGCGTCATCGGCCTGGGTGAGGATTACAGAAACACTCAACCGGTCGGCGAGCTCACCGGCGACGTCAAGGGCCAGTTGCCCGCGACCATAAACCAGACAGACACCCTCGGAATGAACATCCATTAGGCCGGTCGGATGATGCGGGACTTGCGATGCGGCCAGCAAGGCCGCTATTTTAGGATGGATATCACCCTTCTGTTTCGTCCAGCCCGCCCGTTCCCGTATATTGGCAAAACCTGGTACAGCTCGTTCCTCATCCAGGGCGATTTCCCGGAAGAGAGGACTTTCCTGCGTACAGCCAACACATAGTTCATGCTCGGAATGCAGTGCGGATTGATAGTCGTCAATCTGGGTTCTGCAGAGATTGGTGAACAGGCGAAAATCCTCTCCGAGGTCAAGCGCGGCCGAAAGCTTGGATGCATCCAGATCCATCGTGTTCTCACAATTACAAATCAAAAATCTGGTTTTACCGGAGGGTTCTTTCATGAATGAGGCCTGGTGTTATATTAGTAAATTGAGATGTGAGGGTTGGGACTTTATTCGCCATTAAATTGTGTGTAATCTTCGAAGTCAATTAGACCGAAGATTAAGAGACGGATCACGGTTTGTTGTTCC
>JANQOC010000102.1 GCA_028279265.1 Hyphomicrobiales bacterium | reverse complement strand
GGTCGCAAGAACGTACTTTTCAGAAGAATCACTGCGGCTGGCCTTCGGCTTTACATGTATGACCTTGTCGAATGTCTGTTTCATGTCATTCAGGAGTTCATTCTCCGTGCCACCCTGCAACACCTTAGCGAGGAAGGAACCGCCGGGCGACAGCATTTCCAGAGCGAATTCATAGGCCGCTTCGCACAGTCCCATAATGCGCAGATGATCGGTTTTCTTGTGCCCGGTTGCAGGCGCGGCCATGTCCGAGAGCACGACATCAACAGCGCGTCCCTGAAGTGCCTCTGAAAGCTGCTGCAGGCTGGCCTCTTCATAAAAATCGCATTTTATGAAAGTCACACCCGGAATGGCATCCATATCCGACAGGTCAAGCGCAATGACCCGGTTGAGATCGAGATCCACCCCCACACGATTCACGGCTACCTGGCTCCAGCCGCCAGGTGCAGCGCCGAGATCGACAACGACTTGTCCCGGTTTCAGAATCTTTTGCTTGTCATCTATCTCAATCAGCTTGTAGGCGGCCCGGGACCGCAAGCCATCTTTCTTTGCCGCTTCCACATAAGGATCGTTAAGCTGCCTTTGCAGCCAGCGCGTCGACGACAATTTACGGCCTTTGGCGGTCTTGACTTTTACCGACAAATTCCGATCCGCGCGTGCTTTCTTATTTCGCGACTGTCCGGGTTGTCTGACCTTGCTCATAATCTATTTCCGTGCCTGTCGGTCCGACATCGGAACACTTGCATCGTTTCCCGGCAACCGGTCTTCGGCGATTAACGTCGTCAATATACCCTCGCGCAATCCCCGGTCGGCAACGCGCAGGCGATCACAGGGCCAAATCCGGATAAGGGCTTCGAGAATGGCACATCCCGCCAGCACGAGATCCGCCCGTTCTTCGCCGATGCAGGGTTGTTTCACTCTTCGCTCATAGTCCAAAGACAGGAGCTGGCTGGAAACGTTGCGAATATCATCGTCGGAAAGCCAGGTTCCGTCTACACGCCGACGGTCATAATAAGGTAGTTTCAGATGCACGCCGGCCAGGGTCGTGACCGTACCGGAAGTTCCCAGGAAATGGGCATTTCCCTGCTTAAGTTTTCCCGCGATTCCGTGCCGGGACTCGAAAGTCTGCAAGGGTTCCATAACATCCTGAACCATGGCTTCGTAACAATTGTCGTCAACATGTGTTCCCCCGAATTTTTCAGCCAGCGTAACGACACCGACAGGAATGGATGTCCAGGCGACAACGCAGTTTTGAATATCCAGGCGATCGGAAAGGGACCGGCTCCAGTTCTGCTGACGACGGGAGAGATCGAGCCAGATCAGTTCCGAAGATCCGCCGCCAATATCGAAAACCAGAGACCATTCGCACTTTTTATCGATCAGGGAGGCACATCCGGAAACGGCAAGCCTGGCTTCCGTTTCCTGAGTTATGATTTCAAGCTCAAGACCGGTTTCACTCCGCACGCGCTCAATAAAATCCGACCCGTTTCGGGCTGACCGGCAAGCTTCCGTGGCAATCAGGCGCGAGCGACTAACGCCTCTTCTGTGCATTTTCCAGGAGCACATCTTTAATGCTTCGATGGTACGGCCCATGGCCTCTTCCGAGAGAATACCGGTCTGGCTCATCCCCTCGCCGAGACGAATGATGCGGGAGAAGGCATCAACCACCAGAAATCCTCGACGCGTCGCCTTGGCAACAAGCAACCGGCAATTGTTGGTCCCGAGATCCAGGGCTCCATAGATTTGCCGGTTGGGCAACGGCTTTTGCAACGAGTCGTCTTTTGAAAATTTCGGGTGAGCACCAGGATCCGGATCTTTGCCGCGCTCAGCCGAACGGTCATCCGAAAAATCGGACCGGCCATCACGCGCTGTGGATTTAGATTTATAACGTCCGGCACGGGGACTGGATTCCCAATCCCCGTTGCCAGAGTTTGTATTTTTCGAACGTCCGTTCCGTTTGGACTTCTTTTCTAAATCCTGCCTGGCCGCGCGCTGATTGTCGCTCGGCCTTTTCACAATTCTTTCTCCGGCACATCAAATTCTCACAAAGGTTTGTCGCTTCAGCAACGCCCTCCTTCGCTTCTTCGAATGAATGTGCAAATCCTGATATCGTTTACAATTCTGCCCGAGTGTATCAGCTTCTCGACGGCGGTAAAGTGTTCTGTCGTGATTTAGCGGCTTGAAAACTTTCCGTCGGGCCGAAGGATTGCCGATGGATTGTTTAATGACGCGAAATCACCCCCGGCTCTGAGGGTGTCGTTCAATTCCTTAATAGCATTCCAAATATGGTGAAATTCGCTTTTTTTGGACTGGACCGACCGCAAATCCCAAGCCATAATTCGAAAAAAGTATCGCAGTTCGACGAGGGGGCGAACTCTGCTCGAATTCAATGCGATCGAAAACGTAACTCTGAGAATCGACCGGGATCCGGTCGATATCAAACCTGGTTTAAGATGTAGGAAATGCCAAAATGAGCGAACCTCAAAACAAGATGGTTTACAACAATGCGCGCTTCAAAGTTAACCACTACAATTTTGAAGAATTTATCGGTCCGGCAGCTGGAGAAAAAGCGAAAGATGCGACTTTCACCGACCTGAATACAGGTGAAGAGGTGAAAATCTCCGATTTCGAGGGACAATGGCTGGTCATAGAAACGGGCTCCTCCACATGTTCGATGTACACGAAGAACATTCCCGACATGGAGGAACTGGCGAAGAGGCAACCGGATGTCGCGTTCGTCATCGTTTATGTCCGGGAAGCTCATCCCGGTGAGCGATTAGGCCCGCACAAGTCCATGGACGAAAAGCTGAAGGCGGCTGCCCTTCTGAAGCCACGCTATGGCGAACATCGCCGAATACTCGTGGACAATCTCGAAGGGGATTTTCATCGCCAGTATGGTTCCATGCCGAATGTCTGTTATGTGGTGCGTCCTGACGGCACAATACATTACCGCTGCAACTGGGCGGCCCCGCACCTGCTCGAGGAAACTCTTGAAGACCGTGAAAATTTCCACACCATGGAAAATGCGCCCATGCTCGAGCTCCGGGCCTCACGGAAAAAATACAATATGTTCCGCACAATGTGGACCGGTGGCGCAATTGCTTTGTGGGATTTCCTGAAAGGCGCTCCCCACGTCGTCGCCAAGCATAAAATGATCGATGACTATTACGCCAAGCACGGCAAGTTTCGAAATCAGCCGAATACAAATTAGGGGCGCTTTTGCTGCACCCCGAGATTGGCGGGTAACCACAATCAGAACGACCAGCCGGATACTTGACCACCAGGTATCCGGCTTTTTGCGACCTAGTCGCTGATTTTCTGATTGCCGGAATCATCGTCCTCGGCAAATTCTTTGTAGTGAGGATAAGTCTGGTGCATATACCAGGAGTAAAACTCGTGATAGGTCTGCGTCGGGTATTTGGGTGGATTGTCCGGACCATGACAGGTGGGCAGACATTCACAGACTTTCTCGAAGTTCGGGTTCACAAAACAGGCCACGGAGTAGCGGTCATTCTGTGTCGGGGGTATAACCCGGTGCGGCGTGGCGCGGAAGCGCTCGTTTGACCAGCGCTCGAGGAATTGCCCGAGGTTCATGACAATGGCCCCCTCCTCGACTTCAGGCCAAAACCAGTTGCCATCGCGATCGAGAATTTGCAGTCCCTCTTCCTTGGCCGGCGGCAACCA
>JANQOC010000099.1 GCA_028279265.1 Hyphomicrobiales bacterium | reverse complement strand
AACTCACGGAACGTCATGCGGCTCACGAATGTCCGAATATTCCCGTCGAGCTCGCCTTCATGCGGGTTGGTGATGCCCACCATGATTTCGTCCTGACCCACAATCCTGAAAAAACTTATACGAAAAAAACAGGTTTGCCCCAGGACGATCTTGAGGGGCCGCCATCGTTCCATCACTTCGCATTTGAGTGTCCGGACAGGGAGAGCTGGCTAAAACTCTTGCAGCGGGCCAAAGATATGAACCTCAATATTGTCAGGGGACCGGTCGTGCACAGCCCCTTTGATCCTCGCGGGGACGGGTCCTGGGGCGAGAATGAAGCTTTTTATGTCATGGATCCCGACAATCACCGGATCGAAATATTCTGCGACATGGCGACCATTGACAGCGACGGTGTCTACGTCAATGCCAAAGGAGAACGCCTGGAAGAAGCCAGGGTTACCGAGCTTTGAATCTCGCCGCCGGTACCGGCCCTCAAGACCAGTAGAGGCGCACGGGATTATCCACCAGCAGGGCCAGCTGAGACTGGGCCGTCGGTGCAATTTCAGGGATGAGATCTGCGAGCAGGCCATCGTCGGGCATATGGGATTTCATGTTCGGATGCGGCCAGTCCGTCCCCCAGAGGGTGCGATCAGGGAATTTTTCGACGAGAAAGCGCGAAAAGGGGGTGACATCTGCATATGGCGGGCCGGCAATTGTGAGCCGCTCGGGACAACTGACTTTGGTCCAGACATTTTCGTTCGTGTCGAGGAGCTTAACAAAACGCTGGAAATCAGGATGATCAATTCCCTTGCTGACATCGGGTCGCCCCATATGATCGACGACAATTACCGTCGGCAGGGAATTCAGAAAAGGTATCAATTCCTCCAGGTCCGGAGCTTCGAAATAGACGACGACATGCCACCCGAGCTCCGCAATGCGTTCGGCAGCGCGTAAGAATTCCTCCTTGGGCGTCGCATCCACGAGGCGTTTGACAAAATTAAACCGGACCCCACGGACACCGGCCGCATCCATCTCCTGGAGCTCGGAATCGGAAATATCCAGTGCAATGCTGGCCACGCCGCGGGCCTTTTCCCCTGCGTCTCTGAGCGCATCCACAAGGGCTGCATTGTCCTTGCCGTGACATGTAGCCTGGACAATCACATTGCGGGAAAATCCCAGATGATCCCGTAATTCAAAGAGTTTTTCCTTGGGCGCATCGCAGGGCGTATATTTGCGTTCCGGCGCGTAAGGGAACACATCTCCGGGACCGAAAACATGACAATGGGCGTCCACAGCACCTGCCGGGGGCTGGAAAGCCGGTTTTCTCGGATCTGCGTGAAACGGGAGATAATCGGGATCCATCTTTCTCTCTCTCATTCAGTTTCATATGAGACGGAATTAGTACACAAAAATTCCGGATTTCCAAATGTCATCCACTTTTTTCATTCTCGACTAATGTTTATGCCTGAAAGCGCTTTTCCACTATTTCATTCCCAGACGACCCCTATTAATTTATGTTATAGATAGTATTAAACCACAAGGATTTGTCGCCTTGGAGTTCAAACTCCCCAACATCCGTCATCTGAATGCGCTTCAGGAAGTCGCCCGCAACCAGCGTGTCGGTATCGCGGCGGAAAAAGTTCACATGTCACAGCCGGCCGTGACTCAGGCGGTTGCAAAGTTTGAACAGACGATCGGAGCACAACTTTTTGAGCGACGCTCAAACGGCATGTTTCCCACACAGATCGGCGAAATGTTTACAGGCCGCATCGCGCGAACACTGGATCACCTGAAGTCCGGAGAACAGCAGGCTCAAAAAATCGCCGAACGGTTGAGCAAGACCCGACGCCGGAATTTTTACAAGCTGACGACAGCCGCCCAGCTTCAATCGATGATTGCCATTGCCCAGACCGGCAATTACAGCCACGCGGCCCGTCAGCTCGGCATTTCCCAGCCCGCCGTCTACAGAGCGGCAAAAGAACTGGAAAAACTTTCCGGCATCAAGCTGTTCGATCAGATTCGCCGTGGCGTAACATTAACCCCTGCTGCAGAAATCTTCGTCCATCACGTGCGTCTGGCCATGGCTGAAATCAGGCAGGGCTTTTACGAGATTGAAGAATATCTCGGCCGCGATTCAACCGTCATTTCCGTGGGTTCCCTGCCCCTGTCCAGGACATCCATTCTCCCCAATGCCATTGATGCACTACTGCAGGAAACAGGTAACAAGGTTCAGATACGCAATATTGACGGTCCCTATGCAACCTTGCTGCGGGACCTGCGTTTTGGAGATATTGATTTTATCATCGGTGCCCTCAGGGACCCACCGCCCGCCGACGATGTCATTCAGGAAACCCTGTTCCAAGACCCCCTGTCCATCGTTGTCGGTGCAAACCATCCCCTCCTCAAACGCAAGTCCCCGTCACTCAAAGACACTCTGAATTATCCGTGGATTGCCCCGCCACGCGCCACGCCCACGGGAACATATCTCTACGACACACTGAAGATACCCGAGGCCGCGAATACACCGGTTCGCATTGTTTCGAGTTCCCTCATTCTGCTCAGGGGACTGATGATGCAGAAAGACTACATAACCATCATGTCGTCCAAGCAGATCGAGGTCGAACACGATCAGGGACTATTGTTTCCCTTGCCCATCGAATTGACAGACAGTGCGCGATCCATCGGCCTAACGTTCCGGATTGGCTGGAAACCGACGGCCACCCAGAACAGATTTATCGACCTGATCCGCGACGAATTCAGAAATGACTGAATAGCTGAGGATAATCCTATTCTATAACAAATTCTAATAGTGAAAGCGGGGGGTTCAATTTTTCAAGGAAGATCACGGCTGCTAGTGTTCATTATTGAAAGCTTCTGATGATTTACCGGTCGGGATTATAATCGCCACCGGGGATTAGATGACCGGCATTTTCAAGGACCAATTAAACATGAACCCGGATCATCCGTTTAAGACGCGCAACTCGTCTGGTAAGAAGCGTAAATTGTCTGGGTCAATTCTCCGCTATTAGGGGTAACCGAGACTTAATCTTTGGAAAGATCTCGTTTAGTCTATGACGACTTTCAATGGAGCCTGACAGGCCAGGGAGTGACTTGATGTCTCAAAAAGATAAGTTCAGCGACATTCCGGGTACCTATGTTTTCGACGGCCCACAGTGCAAGCAGGGATTTCACCTCAGCATGTTCTGCAAATCTCTGGATAAGATGGAGAACAGGGAGGCCTTTCGCGCCGACCCCGCTACCTATCTTGATCAATTTCCCATGACACCGGAACAGCGTAAAGCGGTCGAGGAACGGGACTGGCTCGGCATGCTGCAGCTTGGTGGCAATATTTACTATACCTATAAGCTGGCCATCTTCGACGGAATTACTCTGCAGAATGTCGGCGGTAAAATGACCGGCGTTACAGAAGCGGAATTCCGGGAAATGATGGTCAATGGCGGCCGTTCGATCGAAGGCAACCGTTCAGTCTCAGGAGAAAACTGATGGCAAAATTAATTGCCGGATTGGGCACTTCCCATGTTCCTGCCGTCGGAGCGGCGATGGACAATGGCAAAACCCAGGAACCCTACTGGAAACCCCTGTTTGACGGTTATGAGCCGGCTCGGGAATGGCTACGGAAGGTTGACCCGGATGTGGTTATTGTCGTCTACAACGACCATGCCAATGCATTTTCCATTGAGCTGACGCCGACTTTCATAATTGGGGCCGCCGACCAGTTCCAGCCAGCCGACGAAGGTTATGGACCGCGGCGGGTCCCGGTGGTCCATGGGCATCCCGATCTGGCCAACCATATTATTGAACATCTCGTACTCAATGAATTCGATATGACGACGGCCTTGAACATGGATGTCGATCACGGACTTACGGTTCCGCTCTCGGTGGCCTGCGGACAGCCGGAGGCCTGGCCATTCAAGGTCATTCCGCTGGCCGTGAACGTCATCAAATATCCCCAACCCCATGGACGGCGGTGTTACGCTCTCGGTAAAGCCATCCGCAAAGCCGTTGACAGCTATGAAGAAGATTTGAAAGTCGTAATATTCGGCACCGGTGGCATGTCGCACCAGCTTCAGGGGGAACGGGTCGGGCTCATCAACAAGGAGTTCGATATCGCGTTTCTCGATGACCTGACCGCCGATGTTGACCGCCTGCTCAAAATCGATCACCTGGAATATATGAGAGACTCGGGCTCGGAAGGCATTGAACTTATTATGTGGTTGATCATGCGCGGCGCCCTGGATGAAAATGTCAATGAGATTTACCGGCATTATCATGTTCCCGCGTCAAACACGGCCGCGGGTTTGATTATTCTCGAAAACGAGAGTTAGAAACCAACTCTTCAGAACGGCCATCGGATTTCGCAACCGGGGCAGTGCCGGTGG
>JANQOC010000095.1 GCA_028279265.1 Hyphomicrobiales bacterium | reverse complement strand
TGATCTCGGAAGATGTTGAGCAAGTCGTGGTTCCGGGATCCGAAGGTGACTTCGCCATTCTTCCGGGACATGCGCCAATCCTGTCGACGTTGCGTCCAGGTGTGCTCGACGTCTCTTCGAGTCAATCCGGTGACAAATCGATCTTTGTTCGCGGCGGCTTTGCCGAAGGCGGACCGGAAAGCCTGACCGTGCTGGCTCAGGAAGCCATAGCCGTTGAAGATTTGACCGCAGAAGATGTGAGCAGGCAAATCAGCGAAGCGGAAGAGGCGCTGGCGCGCGAAAACATTACAGATGAAGAGCGCCGCTATAATGAAACTGCGCTTCAGGCTCTAAGCGATCTGAAAAAATAGAAATTCGATTTTCCGGCCTGCCGGAAATTTTCCGGGAATCGATGTCTTAGCGCCATCCGGACAGTTGCCGTTTGGGTTCAGCCGAGCATATCGGCCGCCTCGGCGTGTTCAGGTTTTGTCGGGATGCGCCACCAGATCGGAAAATTCCTCCACGATCTGCTCGTAGACATCGCGTTTGAACTCGATGATGATATCCGGAAGGTCTCTCGCCCAGATCCAGCGCCACTTGTCGAACTCCGCATTATCCTCACCGTGATAATTCAGGTCGAAATCATCATCTGACCCCTCGTAGCGCATGGCAAACCACTTTTGCTTCTGTCCACGATAGCGTCCCTTGAGCGCTTTCCCCTGGACTTTTTCCGGCAGATCGTAGCAGAGCCATTGCCTGGATTCGGCTAATATTGTCGCTTTGTCGGTTCCGATCTCTTCCTTGAGTTCACGAAAAGCGGCCGCTTCCGGATCTTCGCCGTTATCGATACCCCCCTGAGGCATCTGCCAGAGTTTGTCGGACGGAAACTTGTTGGTTTTCATAACCCGGCGGCCGATCCAAACCTTACCCGACGGGTTGAGCAAAAAAATTCCAACACATTTCCGGTAAGGCAAATCAGACATACAAGGGGGGTCTCCGTGAAGTGGTTCTCCAAGAAATTGTCGGTCAGGAAGCTTTGAGACCGTTGAGAGCCGCGCTTATGGGAATAAGCACAATGCCTTTGTCTTTCAGTGTCCGGGACCAATCGCGGATGCTGCGAACCGTTATGGGAAGGTTCGAGGCAACTCCGAGGCTGACACCCTGTTCCAGGGCCAGCTCTTCGAGGCGATTGAGACCATTCTGAATTTCCTGGGGTTCGGCAATCGGATCGATCTGAACTTGCGCCTGTCCATAGGCCATGCCGATGCTCTGGGAAATCTGCCCGGCGGCGGACCGGGCCGCGGTTCTGTTTTCAAAATAAATGAGGCCACGGCTTTTCATTTCCTTGATGATCGGTTGCAGGGCCTGACCGGACGTCATGAACTTTGCGCCCATGGCATTCGTCAGGCCGATATAACCGGAAAAGCGTGACATCAGCCAGTGCAATCGCTTG
Organism: Hyphomicrobiales bacterium; assembly: GCA_028279265.1. Lineage (GTDB taxonomy): Bacteria > Pseudomonadota > Alphaproteobacteria > Rhizobiales > CAYWUX01 > JANQOC01. Next base: position 1,785 of record JANQOC010000095.1, on the reverse strand, counting down.
ATGTTTTCCGCCGGTGTAAGCGAGGTCAGGAGCGTGTGCGGACCCGGATCGTTATCCGGATAGTCATAAGGCTCAAACGGAACCTGCATCATCACTTCATGGCCCATTTCCCGGGCTTTGCGCACCCAGGCCTGGAGACTGTGGCCGTAGGGGCTGAAGGCCAGCGTTACCGGTCCCGGCAAATTATGAATAACTTCGTGGGTGGCGATCGAACTCAATCCCAGACCGGTGATAAGAATGGCGATTTTCGCCGGCTCGCCCGGTCGTGTCCGGGCCGTGTAGGAAGAAGGCCGGGCATAAACGATCGCCGGTTGCCGACCGTCTTCGGAAATCTTGGGAAGCGGGCCAAACAGGGAGCGTTCAACCAGGGCTTTGATGGGAACCGGGGCCATTTCACCGGAATTCCCCTTAGCGCTAATACCGCCTCCGGACCCGTCGTCCATCTGTCCGAGGGCACCGCTGGCATCCTGGTTGCCCATGGGCTGTCCGATATCGACAGTATCGGATTTTCTGACGACCGGTATGCCGTTGATCGTATTGGCCCTAACGGACTGGGGCTGAGTGCTTTTCGGTAAGACCTTGGGCATTTCGATGGCCAGTTCCACATGCGGTTGGCCACCGAGGGAGTCGGCGTCCAGGGCCAGCCAGGTGATGACACCCGAAACTGCCAGGAAGAACAAAGCTGCCGTAACTGCAAGTGCTTTCATTTACCGGCTTGTCCCCCGCGCCTTACCAAAATGAGCTGCACGGAAAGCAGGTGCAGCGCGGATCAAGTGATAAAAACGGCACCCGGAATTAATGCCCTCTGCATTCCGGATGCCGCTTAAACGAACCAAAGGCTAGTTGGCGATGGGTTTCTTCTCGCCGGTATCGCCTTCCATTGTCTTTTCTGCTTTTACAACACCTCTCAGCAGATCGAGCGCGTATTGCAACTGCTTGTCTTTTTCCTTCTCACGCGGAACATATCCCGATGAACCGGCAACCTCTTCGCCGCTTTCGCTCTTCAGGTGACCGCGAAGACTGGCCTCGCCGCGTGTGCGGGCCTGCGCCTTCTTCAGGTTCTCCGGAAGGTCCTGTTCAACCTTGACGTCCGGCTTGATGCCTTTGGCCTGGATGGAGTTCCCGGAAGGTGTGTAGTAACGGGCGGTGGTCAGACGGATGGCTCCGTTGGCGCCAAGGGGAATGATTGTCTGAACCGAGCCCTTGCCGAAGGAACGCGTGCCTATGATCGTCGCTCGACGATGATCCTGCAGGGCACCGGCAACAATTTCGGCAGCCGATGCGGATCCGCCGTTGATCAGAACGACGATCTTCTTACCGCTGGTGACATCGCCTTTGCGGGCAACGCGTCTTTCTGTTTCTTCAAGATTGCGCCCGCGTGTCAGGACAATCGCTCCCTGGTCCAGGAACATGTCGGAAACCGAAACCGCCTTGTCCAGCAATCCGCCTGGATTGTTGCGAAGGTCCAGAATATAGCCTTCGATCTTGTCGGCGCCGATTTTCTTCTTCAGGGAAAGCAGGGCTTCTTTCAGCTCCACATCCGTGTTCTCGTTGAACCCGGGAAGCCGCACGTAACCCACATTGCCTTCGATATTTGAACGGACACGGTTGATGCGAATTTTAGCGCGGACAATTTTCACCTCGAGAGGTTCTTCCTGACCGGCGCGGATGACCGTCAGCCGGATCGGCGAATTTATCGGTCCGCGCATTTTATCGTCGGCTTCCTTGAGTGTGAGCCCAAGGACAGGCTCATCGTCCAGGTGGGAAATCAGGTCGCCTGCCAGG
>JANQOC010000088.1 GCA_028279265.1 Hyphomicrobiales bacterium | reverse complement strand
GGACGGGGGCCGGTGACTGGCGGCCAGTGACCGGTGGTCTTGCAGGCGCGACGGAATGGTAAAGGTTAGCCAATCAATGGCAGCGGTCAGTGAAGTTGGAGAGATCTAATATAGGTACAAAATAAGTGACGGTTCCCGGAGAACCGTGACGGTCTGACCGGGAACCGTTTTAACGCAACGCCACATTGTTTTACGCGACTTTAATCAACTCTGCGCAACTCTGATCTACTTTGAGCAACTTTACGCGACTGTGATAGACGCAACGCGGACGAAACTGTACGAGACTCTGCCGAAATCGACGGACATTCCATTCGGCGAACGCAAATTGTGGGGCCTAGTGCTTATGGCTTATCAGAACCGGGTCCGAGCGGCAGGGATTGGCACTGATTGAATAATAGACGAACTTGCTGCCACCTTCGGCGTCCGTGAATTTCGCACGGGCGTTGCGCCAGCGGGCAAATTCACTGCCATAACGGTTGCGGGTTTTCAAACGCCATTTGTCGATGGCTTTTTTCTTGGCCAGCTTGCGGCTGATCAAGAATGGCGGCCGGCCCGGGAAACTAACGGTTACTCCAACTCTTTTTTTACAAGCCGAATATTTTGGATGGGCCTCGGTCGGAGTGCTAGAACTCGTGCTGACGAGGACCGCACCCAGTGCGGCGAACAACGCAACAAAAAGCGGTTTTTTAAATGCTGAGATTTTCTGCTTTGATAATTTTTCTGTCGGTGATGTCATTTGTGCAGTCATTGTTTATTCCTGTTATGCTGAACTCAAATGCCGTGTTGACGTGAACAGAAGCTAGGAGAACGCGGCTGAGGCAAAGCTGAAGCGCCGGTTCATCCTCCATTCATATTCTCAATTTCGAATCCTTTGGGCTGGTGGAGCGGGAGAAAAATCCCCGGATTCGGGGATAAACTGAGAACGCCGTTCTGTTGAATTCTCTTATATTTTTTGTGAAAAAATTCTTTCAGCGCTTCAGATATCCCGATGGGGAGCGAATCAACATCGATCTGATTCGCCCTAAGGACATCGCAAGCCTTTGGCAAATCGGCCTTTTTCGCCACATTGTCCGGGTAATTCAACAGAACACGGCCTTTGAAACGCTTTTTCTTTGGATTTGTGGTCCCGGAATTATGTACAATGAATCGTCGACGAGTTCTCAGTTCTGAAATTTTTTTGTTTTAAAACTTCATTGGCTGAAAATGAAAAGCCGAAAATTAAAGACGCCGATGTTCCCAAATTTAAAATTCGCATTTTTTCTTTTTGCAATGACTTGTTTCAGCGTCAATTCGTTGGTGTATGCTGGCCCTCCGACCGTTGAAGAATATCTGAAAATTGCCGGTGATCGCGCCAAAGTCGTAGCCGCCGGAAAGCTTGTAATTGAAGGCAAGAGACTGACATGCGGGCGTCGCCCCACCGTGACTCATCCGGGTTTCAGTGATTATGGCGGCGCTTTTCCGGGTTTTCTAATACTCAACCTGGAAAAAATGAAACTTCTACCAAAAGTGGTGCAGTGGTGGATTTTCGCTCATGAATGCGCGCATCAGTTTCGCGGGCCTAGCGAAGAAATAGCAGATTGCTTCGCCGTTCAAAGGGGACGTCGGCAGGGCTGGCTGAAGGAAGCCGGAATGGACCAGATTTGCAGGTTTATTTCCCCGGCGCGAGGCGACAGTCTCCACCCTCCTGGCAAAGTAAGATGCACAAAAATGCGTGCCTGCTTCGCTACCAAGAAAGTTTTTTAAAATTAATTCGACCTTGGCGATCAGGATTTTTGACAATCGCTGCAAGTTCCCGCGACTTCGACGCGAATTCCCTTGACCTGGAAACCTTTTTTAAGCGCATCCTTGGTCAAATGATCTTCGCAGTCTCTAATTCGCAGCTCCAAAGTGTTCTTGCAACTCTCGCATATGACAAAGCCTGCCGGTTCGATGTGTGGTTTCCCATCGCAGGCGACAAAAGCATTCAAGCTTTCAATCCGATGGACACGACCCTTATCGATCAGTTTATCCAATGCACGATACACCGTTAACGGCGCCTTGATGCCGCTATCTCGTATATTTTCGAAATTCAAAATTTCATAAGCCGACAGAGGTTTGTCTGATTTTGAAAGCGTTTCCAGTACAGCCGTCTGATTAGGCGTTAGCTTCATTTGCTTGTTCATCTGTTTCTTGTATCGGTAATTTGCTATCACGAAACAACGGTCGTGCAATCCGCACCTACGTGACCTTTGCCAAATCGGAAGCATAACGGGAACGGACCGCCATTTCAAACCGCCGGCTGACCGGAAACTCCTCGCCATTAACAAGTATCACGCGAAGACCCCGGGAAGATTTCTCCAGTCGCGAAACCGCAGTATCCGAGATCCAGTAAGAACGATGGATCTGCAAACCTCCGGCGGCTTCGAGTTCGCGCAGCGCATCGCGAAATCTGTAGAGGGCCAGGGAAGATCCTTGGGTGGTGTAAATCTTAATATAGTGCTCCTGAGCTTCCACGGACAGGATCTCGCCGCCCAGGGCAGGCTTTGCATAGGACAAAAAGCGGGGTTGAGACGAAGTTACCTCGGAATCTGTCTGCTCGTCT
>JANQOC010000454.1 GCA_028279265.1 Hyphomicrobiales bacterium | reverse complement strand
GAAAACCATCTCATTTGACGGAAAAATAGCCGTGATCGCCAAATTTGAAGATGAAGCCGAAGTGTTGTCCGATGCCGGTGCGCACACCGTATTCAACGTATACAAAGAAGCCGGCGCCGGTTTCGCTGCCCATGCGGCGTCAGCAGACTTGATAATTAAAGACCTGGGCTGAACAGTCTCAATCCGACAGGGGCGGAATTCCGCAGGCGTAAACTATCTCATGATTTTCTACAGATTCTTAGAAAGCGGCCTTCGCGCTATCCCGGCCATTTCCATGTGAACGTCGATAAACGAATTAATTCTGCCACTCTTGTTTTCACTCAGGAAGGCAGAGACTCGGCGAATGCCCGTTTGTAAATGTTCAAAACAGTGTCCAGTATCGCCGCAATAATCGGGCCAAGGATAATTCCGACGGCCCCGAACGTGGCGATCCCGCCGAGGACAGATATCAATATCACCAGATCCGGAAGTTTCGCATCGCGTCCAACGAGCATGGGTCGCAGCAAGTTATCGACCATGCCGACAACAATCGCCCCCCATAAGGCCAGACCAATGCCCCAGGCAGTATCTCCATAGATCATGAGATAAAGGGACGCCGGCAACCAGACGATCGGTGCGCCCGCGCTCGGAATAGCCGACAACACAAAAACAACAACACCCCAGAATGCCGGCGAGCTGATGCCGCAGGCCCATAGACCAACACCCACCAGAATTCCCTGAATCGCTCCAATGACTATGATCCCCTTCAGGGAGGCTTGAGCGACCGACAAGCCGCGATCCATAACCGTGTCCCGGTCCTCTACGGAAAGTGGCACCAGTGCCTTCGTGGATCGCAACAGCTCCGGACCATTGATGAGAAAAAAGAACATGGCATAAAGTGTCACAAACAGCCCAACGAGAAATCCCAGTGTGCCGCGAGTCGCCGTCGCGACATGTTGAACCAGCCAGCTTCCCGCTGAGGTCGCAGCTTCTGTAATCTTGTTCTGAATATCCTCACGAAACGGTTCTAGTGCTTCGATAAAAGGGACCCAGTCCGGCACACGATCTTTCAGCGGTATATCGCCCGACAGCGCTTCTTCGAACGCAGGCTGCAATTGCTGACCGACGAGCAATGCTTCCGCAGCGACGATACTTAAAAGGCCAGTCAAAGGTACCATCACCGCTAGCACGGCCACGATCAGTACAATCGTTGCGGATAGGACCACGCGACCTCGAAGGAAATCGCGGAGACGGGTGTGCAGCGGATAAAGCAGACCTGAAAAAACGGCTGCGAGAATCAAGGCCGTTAGAAAATCCCGGATCATCCCTAAGAAAATAACGGCGACCGCCACCACAAGGAAAATTATGAAGCTTCTTCGAAACCGATCGTCAAAATCCATAGTATTTCCCATCCCTGCTCTCAGCTCCGCTGCCTTCCCGCATTTCTTCCGGAATTCGCGAAGCCCCCTGGAAACATTGGGTGCTACACTTTTGACCGATCATGCACCCGTGACCGGCCTCCATGACAACTTGATGATGGCGCAATCGTCAAGTCGAAGAAAATTCTTTACACAATGAGCTGGGCTGCAGATGGCCGGTTTTCGACACCGCATGTCCATAAAAAACAGCCTCCAGCACACTTGACCATGCTGAAGGCTGTTTGAAATTGGCGATTATTGGTCTTGCCGCATCAGGGCAGCGCGCAACCTGATCAGCACGGTCCCCCGGAAGTGATTGTTTCCTTACAGGTTCTGGAATTTGATCTCGCGGCCTAGGACCTTTGAACGAGCCCGTGCTGCTGAATGTAGTTGATGCTGTTGCGGGCTACTCGAACGGACCAGTCCCTGGCATTGGTAAAATAGCGAACAACATCTTGCGCCCTGGCTTTGTCTGCTTCAAGGATTGCCAGGCTCAGTTCTTCCGGAGAAAGGGCTGAAATACGGTATAATTCATTATTTTTCATTTGAGATAACCTCATCTATATTCTATCGTTATTCTGAATTTAGTAACAA